>NC_016941.1:2148832-2455808 GCF_000236925.1 Staphylococcus argenteus
AAACTCTTATAATATCTTCAACTGTCTTCTTATCTTTCGTACTATGAGAAATAAAAATATCATAGACTTTTTGAGATTGAATATTCTTATTTGTTAAATCATTATATAAATCTTCAGGTTTTTTAGTGTCTAAAGAAGCTCTCTCAGTTTGATATACTTTCTTCTTTCCTTTAAAATTTTCCCTTAGTTTCACATAGTGACCGTAATCTTGTAAATATTTAAAGGCTAAATTTCTAATCATTTTATTTTGTTCAGCATCATTTAATTTTCTAAAAAAACGCACTATATTTTCTGTATCAAATTTTTTTAATTCCGTTAGAATTTCTAGTTTTTCTTCTGTAGTTATATCTTTCTTATGATAAGCTTTCATATAAATATTTAAGTATTCTGGATCAACTTTTTGAGTATATCTCTTAGCTTTTATTAAACGTTCTTCAATTTTCCAATTCTTATTCTTCCTACTCTTTTCTAAAGCTGCTTTTTTTATTTTTATCTCTGAAGCAATATAATTCTCTTTATGTTTTTTCATTCTTCCTGCTGAAAGAATGTATTTTACTTGAGGAATCGAGAAAAAATATTCTTCTGCACTTTTCGTATTATATCTATTTTTGATTTTTTTAACTTTATATAGGTGTTGCGCTTTTTCTTTGTAAGTTTGCTGTCTTTCCACAATTATATTCCACTGGTATGGAAATAATCGCTGAAATTCTTTTAGTAAAATATACCTCGTATATTTCTCTGGCAAAATTTCTGCTACTTGTCGTATAGGGTACTTCAAGCTTTTATTAAAATAAACTTCTTCGTGATCATGTTTTCTCTTTACTTTCCCAAATTACTCACCTATCTTTCTAAAGCATTAAAACCCCATGAATTATTTTGTTTTTTTTATTTCAATTACTAAATTTACTATTTTTTGAACAAATTCATCAATACTTTGTTTATTTGAAAAATCACATTTGTATTCATTTATTTCGTTATACATTTTTAATATTTTCTCTTTAAATTGTTTATTTATCTCTTCGTTATATTGTTCTGAAAGATTCTTTGTTTTATAACCTGTCACATTTATAGGGAGTCTAACCAATTCTTGTCTTTTTGCTATTTTATATTCTTCTTCTAATCCATCAGCTAAAACAATTTTTCCATCCTTTTCTTTATTTCCAAATAAAAATAATGCCATTCCACACTCAGAAATCATTTCCAAGCGATTTTTTTTCCATACTTCTTTTAAGTCTAAATCCCCACTTGAATCTTGAGAAAATGGCAATATACTTAAATGATTCTGTAGTTTAGACTTCTTATTACTATTAATATAATCAGCTACTCCATTAATAACATATGATCCTACTCCTAATCCAAAACCTGTAACTAATTTAAAATCATTTTCAACTAATTTTTTACTTAGTTGATGTAAAAAATATTTCCCTGTTTCTGAATTAAAAGGTAAATATTCTGTAGCACTTCCAGAGATAAAAATTGTTTTTCTTCTATATCTTTTATAAATACTTTCTAATATTTCTGTGATTTCACTATAATTTTTAACTAATAAAGTTTCTATTGAAAATCGGCTTAAATCTTCTATATGAAGTTGTTGTTTTATCTTTGCATACATAAATTCTTCTGTATTATCATATTCCTTTTCTTCTACTTCTTTTAAAATACAATAATGTGGTCTAGTATTGTCTTCTAACACTAATCTTATTCTCGATAAGATATAACTAATATTTGGATCTGTAAAGCTAAAACCTATGAATAGAAAAGTTTTTGAAAGTAAATCTCCTTCCAATATTTCACGAAACTTTGGATGAGTTAGATTATATTTTTCATAATCATCTCTAGTTAAAATAATCTTGTCTATACTGTCTATATCCCCATGCATTTTATAAACTGTAGCATCCTTATCGGCTACTGAAACAGTTAATTGATTTTGATTTCTTTTCACATCTACAATTCTGCCCTCAGAATCAAGAGCTTTTTCAATCATACAATCATAATTAGTTGTCCAATATGTATCAATGGGAAGTTTTGCTAAAAGCATATGATTTTTTGTTAATTCTGCTCTTCTTGAAAATTGCTCCATTATTACTGTATTTAGATTTCCACGACTTCTTTTCTTATTAATATAATGTTGTGCTAATCCTACAAGATCATGTTCTTCTTTATCTATATTTAATTCTAATTCTTCTGCTGCTTCATTAAGCAATGTCTTCCAATTAACATAACCTGCTCCACAAGATAATCCT
Source organism: Staphylococcus argenteus (assembly GCF_000236925.1). NCBI lineage: Bacteria > Bacillati > Bacillota > Bacilli > Caryophanales > Staphylococcaceae > Staphylococcus > Staphylococcus argenteus. Next base: position 2,151,076 of record NC_016941.1, read on the forward strand.
GCTCCAGCAAATATAGCCGCTGTATTACTTTCTAAAGCTTTTACATATTTTTCAATGAATTTTTTCTTATCTATAGTCATTTTGCCATCTCCATTCATAAAAAAATTATATAAAAGCACAATAAAGAGAATCTCTAAATTGTGCTTTAAATCTAGTTCTTATAATTCCATCGCCAGCTGCTCTGACATCAGCTCTGCTTGTTCAATGACGGTTTCTACTGCTTGTTTACTGATTTCTGGTGGATATCCGTACTTTTTCAATAGGCGTCTTACGATAACTCGCATTTTTGCACGTGCTGATTCGCATAAGTTCCAATCAATACTCATATTTTCTTTAATAGACTGAGTTAGTTCGTGAGCAATGATTTTTGATGTATCATCACCTAGAACTTGCTCAGCTGTATCATGTGAAGCTAAGGCATCGTAGAAGGCGATTTCTTCCATGACCATGCCATTTTCCATAACTTTTCTTTAAAACCTAAATTTGCTGTTGTCACGTTGTTTCCTCCTGTAAGTTATATCTTATTTGTTTATTATACCAGTTAATTTGAACTATCAACCTCTAAATTACAATTTATAACATTTTATGAATCAATAGTTTCGCCCTATGTGCATATTCCTTTTTACTATGCTTTGCTTTTTGTATGATTACATTACTTCTCTCTAAAATTTCAAGCGATTCTTTCACCCATGTCCCACTACTATTAACTAAATTCAACAGCAAGCTATCAATCAATGGATTCCAATTAACCAATCCCGTCGAAGATAAAATCAACATGGAAAGTGCACAATTTTCTCTTTCTACTTCTAAAATTTTAAACTCATTGCCGTTAAATAGACTAACTGTCGCTAGTGCATACTGACGAGGTGTTACACCATCATCTAAATAGCTAAATACTCTTTTCCCATCTCCTATTGGCAATGAACTCATCTGTATAATAATTAATTGTACTTCTTTATAATCCTCTAGTTCTTGCAATACATGTACAAACTCACCTAATTCGCCCTCTGCCTGAACTTTCTGTAAAGCTTTATTTTCAATCCCTCTCGCTAAACGATAACCACCTGTATCTGATGCTGAACGAATTCCTGTATCTTTAAATGTATATCTTTTCGTACTTTCATCTTCACATGTTCTTTGTTTTATTGATTTACCTTGAATTTTCACTATACTTGGTGATTCGGCATACTCATGAACTTGTTTATTCATTTCAGATAATTCAAAATCCTCTGTTGCACCTTCTACCGTTTCATCTATTATCTTTTCCTTTTCTTCAGTAGATAATTTTAATTCATGCATCGTATATTTCTTAGGTTCGTTAGATTTTTCATATTTTGATAATTCGGGATGTGAAAATGATATAACGTCAAATAATATTTCCTTCTTCTACACTTCATTTACTCTTAAAATTATCCCTCCGGTTTTTACAACTGCTTTAATTGAAATAGGTTGTTTAAATAACCACTCAAACTTCAATTAACCCTTATTTAAAAATGTATATGCAATATTTTCAAACGTTTTTCTTAGATCCTGATTACCTAATAGCCAGACTAGCTGATATAAAAAGCCTTTTTTCGTGTATTTCAGATTGTATTGAGAAGAAAAGCTCAACTGAATTTGTCCTTCTGTATAGTTTTCAATAAAATACTGTGGAAAAGAGTTCATTTCAAATAAGCGATATAATAAAAAGCGATTGGGCGCAAAGATACTACGAACTACTTCAATTAGCGGCAATGTATACGATTTATTATTAAACTTCACTATAAAACTACGTGACATATCCTAATCATTCGTTCCTTGTACAGTCCATTCTCTCTCTGTATAACGTACTAATTGCGGGAAAATCGTCAAATCAACTTCTTCTAAATTGTCAGGTGGCAAACTATGACGTAAATCACCATCTATATACATATGTTGAATAGCTAATACAGGTAACATGCCCCAATCTATTAAGATTTTTTCAGTTCTCCCTTTGGCTCTAAAATATGCATAAATCATGATTTTCTTCTCATGCCTAAATGGAGAACTAATCCAAGTTAATTGAGCTTGTTCTCCTTTAGCAAATGGCCAGTTTTTCAATTTATATACTTTGTTGTTCATCTCTTTTCACACCCTGGCTTTTTTGAATGTATTTAGATAATTCCTTTTTTATTTCATGAAAGTGATGCGACTTTATCGCTGCTATCCGTTGTACTTTCCAAAGCTTTATCACTTCATTTTCTTCTAGCATCTGGTCAATCACCTTACAACAACGTCTAATTTGAAATGCTTTAACGGTTTTGTTATTTCGTTCAATAAAGTTGTCGTACTTGGCAACTTAGCTGAATAACCTTCTATATTTGCTGTAATACCTAATCGCTTCCAAATTAAAGAATTTGTTTTTCGAACAGGCTTCTCAACAGTTAATAATTCCTGATGTAACGCCTTTATACGTTGAACATATTCTCGGTCTCACGCATTCCAATCCACAAGTCTATTCGGTTCTGTATACTTTCGCTGGATTGGTAAGTTAGCCATTAGCCACTCTTTATCATATCTATACAAATACATATACTGTTTACATAGTTGATTCCTTATTTCAGTTCGAGTTAATTGCGGTTGAGTAAATATTATTTCGGACAAATCATTACGATAGGTTTCTAATCTATCTGGTTTAATTGCCTTAGCCTCTTTTAGAGTTGGTTCTTCTGCATATTTCTTAACAGTTTTAGAATCTACCCCTAGCTCTTTTGCAATAGCTCGAATACTCATTCCTGTATTCAACAATTTTTTTAGTTGTTTACGCCATACATGACCAAAAGCTTTTATTCTACCAATTCTATATTGATCTTCCACATTATTATCTGGCCCTTTACGCGCATACACAAAGCCACAAGAACAACAAAATGTACCGATTGGAGCTTTTGTTTTAAAATCCCTTGTAACTTTTACAGATGGTATAACTAACTTTTTGTAATGTTTCGCAGCTCTATTCAAACACGGGTAAGGACCTTTCCAAATGGACCGTTATCTACTATCAAATCTCCTACATCTTGCTTCAGATATAACAACATTAATAAATGGCGTAATGGGTTCACATGCCTCGTTGAATTACGAGTTAATACTTTTACCCAATTATATTCATTTTCTTCATTAAAATTGCTCTCATAGTACGTTAAAAACTCTTCTGATAAGTCGATTTTTATCATTTGATATAAATCTTGTTGTCTCACCCGATTGGCGGCTGTAATTAAATTTTTCTTTCTAATTAACGCCTTATACATCGAATCTATTTCTACTTTGGTTAATGAATGTAACGGTATTTTTAATAGTTTATATGTTTGCTTTGCTAATTGAATGGCTATTTCTTCATATGGCGCCACTTCGTATAAATCTGATAGATTCATGTAGCGTAATTCAAAACGAATGTATTCGATGCGACTATCGCCTGTTACCGGATACTCCCTCAACGGAATTTCATGGTGTGCACAATAACTTATTCCTTGTAATTGATGTTCTCTGTGAATATACGGCTCTCTATACTTATCTGAATCAGATTTAGCACACATAGCACAGTAATATAGCCCATCTTTACGACAAATGTCTCCAGCTACAATACCAAGCCTTGTATATAAAGCCTGTCCATTATTTTTGACATCTTCTAAAATCTCCATCTGTCGTTGTTTAGATAAAAATGAAGCATAGTAAGGATAAATCGTATGGTTAGCTAATAAATACTCTACCGAATATTGAGGTACTAATTTCTCTACTAAATTAGTAAGATGGCTACCAATCTCCACACTCGGTATCGCAGAACGACTATCAAATAACTCTTCTAATGTATCTTTACAATCAAGATTCCCACTATAAAAATGGTAACGTGCAATTGCTGAATACAATAATTCATTTGGATATGGATTCGTGAAGAAAGGTAGCATTTAATTACCTCCTATATTCAATAAAAATTTCTAATTAAACTGAAACTCTTCTTTACTGTTCTTAGTAATATCAGTACTTGTTGCTTTACTAGAAAGATACTTTACATAAACAAGAAGTTTGTCGATAAAATAAATAGTTTCTTCCTAACTAATTAAACTGATATCAAAGTTGTTCCCATGCCTAATATCTTTATATTTATTATGAAACATGTTCCACATAGTAATGCCCTCTTTAATAATAAAACCTTGTCCCCATGTCTCTTCATCATCTCTCATAGCTTTATCAGCTGCTGAAATATCCGTCGTTCCTGTCAAATAAGTCATTAAAGCTTCCATAGCCGATAAACAATCACGTATAGCATCTTTTCTAGCTCTAAGTTCATTCACTCTATTCAGTTGTTCCCGTGCTTGTTTAATATGTTCTGCTGTTTGTTTACAAAGCTCTGAAGTAGTAATTATCAATTCATCAAAATTCACTACCTCACCAACATTAGTATTAATACATAACCAGTTATATTTAGATTCATTTGTTAATTTGTAACCAAAATTATAATCTTCGAAAACATTATCATTCTTCGCCAATTCACTCGTGGCATCCATAAATTTATGGAATTTACCTATTTTAAAATCTACAACTTGCTCTTCAAAATCTCTAATAATAAAATCATATCCTTGATTTTTTTATTATTAGTGTAAATCGATACTACATCGCAAGCATTTTTAATAGTTTCATCTAAATTTAAATACCTGTTTTGCTGTTTTTGCTGAATATATACCCTTGGTAGTCTTTGAGCAATTTCTCTAAGTAATTCCTCTGTTACAACATTCATTAAATACTCTTCATTTTTATAATTTAAATAATCAGGAAATTGTTTTTTAAATTCCATCAAAAATTCTACTCCTCATTCCAAAGTTACGAAAAATTCTACCATTGGATTTTTTATATAATTTTCTTCTTTAAGTCCTTCATACACATGTTTCTTCTGGTTCAACGCTTTCTCCCTAGCATCTAATAGTGGTAATACTTTACCCGAAGGTACTACCTTCACTTTTTTCTCCTTAAGCTTCTTATTCAACTCAATTAAATTAGGAATAAGTTGTGTTTTCAGTAGGTTATAATCCGTTTCTATCGATGAATTTTCTACTAATTTTTTTGTAGTTTCTTTAATGTGACTTGGAGTTAAAGCATCAAAAATACCGAATGCTGCAACTTCTTCACTCAAACCTTCAATCAACTCTAGGCGCTTATATGTTAAAGTACTTTTTCGCTCTTTCATGGCCTCTTTAATTCGACCTTCATACTCAGTATTTTGCTTATGACTATGCATTAATTCATCTAAATTAATCATAATTTCTTCATACTTATACATTGCTCTAAAATCATTTTTTCGAATAGCATTTAACATTTGCTGAATGATTTTCATATCTTCTTTTGCCGTTTTCTTTAAAACTCTTATCATCAATTTTTCATCTTCGTTCGATTCATCATATAGTGCTCTTTCTTGAGCCAATATAAATAGATTAACAGCGACTGAAGTAATCCCCTGCCATTCATTATAGAAAGCCTTTTTAACGTCCTGTGTAAGCTCTGAGTAAGTTTTAAGACATTGTAATTCCCATAATGTTTCTAAAAAGAACTCCCATTCTTCACTATCCTCATTCATGCGATTCCAAATAATCGAACCTTCACTGGCTGCACGACGAGCCTGACGGAAGTTTCCTTTAAATAATTGTTGAGCCTTAGATGTACCGATCAAAACTGTTGGAACACCAACCGTATTAGACAAGGTTACAAAGAAATTAAGCATCTCTTCTTTGTCGTTTTTTTCATGTAATAAATGTTGAATCTCATCAATTACAAGTACGCCAACACCATACATACTAGCTAATGAAGTCATATGTAACAACATGGTTGATGTTACACGGTTTAAGTAGCCAAATTTCTCTAAATAACGCGTTCCTAATAATTTCATCGATCGCTTTAAAGAAGCTTTTACATAGTGTGGAAAGGCAGCCGTCATACGGACAATCAATTTTCAGTCAGACAATTTGTGTACGATTAAATGATTGTTCTTCATACTTCTCATGCTTAATTACTTGTGGATACATTAACAATAAGCGTTCAATTGCTGTTGTTTTTCCGATACCTGAAATGCCGATAATAGATAAGCTATCTGCTGTCGAACGAATGTAATTTAAGCGTTCAACTATATATTTATGGGCATCTTCTTCATCTTCTCGTAATTGGTGTAAAACTCGAATACGTTCCAAAAATATTTTATCTAAAGGGTTTCTGGCTAAGTAACCTCTACGAATCAACGTAGATAATCGACGTTCTACTTCGAAATGAATAGGTAATGGCTGAATAAAATTTTTTATACGTTTAAGCACATGATAGCGAATGTTTGTCGCACTCTGCTTATCTCGATTTGTTATTCGTGGTGCCACCATAAATCGATCCATCACATCATCTTCAATCAAAATAGGTGGGAGCGCCTCAATGCATGAAGGCTATATGACATTGATTAAAGAGATGTTTCCGAACGCTAAAATAGTTATCGATCGATTCCATATTGTTCAATTATTAAATCGTGCTTTAAATGGTATTCGAGTCGCTGTTATGAATGAATTAAGAACGACGAATCAACCTTTATATAATAAGTTTAAAAGATATGCGAAATTACTATTAAAACCTGGAGAAGATTTAGAGGCATTTGAATATCGTAATGTAGCTTTATTTAAGGAATGGAAGACACAAAAGGGTATCGTCAAGTATTTATTAGATCAAGATGACTCACTAAATGAGTCCTATAAATATATTAATCAACTACGATTCAAACTTAAACATAATGATTATGAAGGCTTTATTCACGAATTAAAACATACGCCATTATCTCAAGCGCATTCAGTTGTCCAACGAGCAATTAAGACACTTAACAAACATGCATACTTTATAAAAAATACATTTGGTTATTACAATTTATCAAATGGTCCTTTAGAAGGTATAAATAACAAAATAAAATTAATTAAACGTACACCTTTTGGTTATGGAAGTTACAATCATTTGCGCAATCGAATATTATTATGTTCAAAACTTTACGCTCCAAAAAGTAAAAAGGAAGTTAAGCAATGTTTAGTTGCCTAACTTCCGATATTGAACTCATCAGTCCAATTTGACATAGAGCCTTCTTTTCGACATAAAAACACCCCTTTAGATTACTATAATCTAAAGGGGTAAAACGGTATAACTTTATTTAAAACGGTACATCTTTTTTATAAACGGTACGACTTTATTTCAAACCTAAAACATGCACTGATAAAATATACGTAATTATTCTACAGTAACTGATTTAGCAAGGTTACGTGGTTTATCCACATCTAAATCTCTGTGTAATGCCGCATAATATGAAATCAATTGTAATGCAACTACTGAAACTAATGGTGTTAATAATTCATGTACATGTGGAATGACATAAGTGTCGCCTTCTTTTTCAAGACCTTCCATAGAAATGATACATGGGTGTGCACCACGTGCTACTACTTCTTTAACGTTACCACGAATTGATAAATTAACTTTCTCTTGTGTTGCTAAACCTACAACTGGTGTGCCTTCTTCGATTAATGCAATCGTACCATGTTTAAGTTCTCCACCAGCAAAACCTTCTGCTTGAATGTAAGAAATTTCTTTAAGTTTTAATGCACCTTCTAAACTTACATTATAGTCAATTGTACGTCCGATAAAGAATGCATTACGTGTTGTTGCTAAGAAATCTGTTGCAATTTGCTCCATAATTGGCGCATCGTCAACAATCGCTTCAATAGCTGTTGTTACTTTTGCCAATTCTCTTAATAAATCAATATCCGCTTCACGACCGTGCTCTTTCGCAACGATTTGAGATAAAATTGATAATACTGCAATTTGCGCAGTGTATGCTTTTGTAGATGCAACCGCGATTTCAGGACCAGCGTGTAATAACAATGTATGGTCTGCTTCACGAGACAACGTAGAACCTGCAACATTTGTAATTGTTAGTGATTTATGACCTAATTTTTTAGTTTCAACTAACACTGCACGGCTATCTGCTGTTTCACCTGATTGCGAAATATAAACAAATAATGGTTTTTCAGATAACAATGGCATGTTGTAAACAAATTCAGAAGCAACGTGTACTTCAGTTGGTACACCAGCCCATTTTTCTAAAAATTCTTTACCTACTAATCCTGCGTGGTAACTTGTACCAGCTGCAATTACATAAATACGGTCTGCTTCTTTAACATCATTAATGATATCTTGATCAATTTTCAAGTTACCTTCTGCATCTTGGTACTCTTGAATAATACGACGCATAACTGCAGGCTGTTCATGAATCTCTTTTAACATATAATGTGCATAAACACCTTTTTCGGCATCTGATGCATCAATTTCAGCAGTATATGAATCACGATCTTGAACATTTCCTTCTGCGTCTTTAATAATTACTTCGTCTTTTTTAACAATAACGATTTCGTGGTCATGGATTTCTTTATATTCGCTTGTCACTTGTAACATTGCAAGTGCATCTGATGCGATAACGTTGAATCCTTCACCTACACCCAATAATAATGGTGATTTATTTTTAGCAACATAGATTGTGTCTTTGTCTTCAGCATCTAATAAACCTAATGCATATGAACCATGTAATAATGACACAACTTTTGTAAATGCTTCTTCCGTTGATAAACCTTGATTTGAAAAGTATTCAATTAATTGAACAATAACTTCTGTATCTGTTTCTGAAATGAATGATACGCCTTGTAAATATTCATTTTTTAACTCTTCATAGTTTTCAATAACACCGTTGTGAACTAAAGTAAAACGGCCATTTGAAGATTGATGAGGATGAGAGTTTTCATGGTTAGGTACACCGTGAGTTGCCCAACGTGTGTGACCGATTCCAACAGGACCATCAAAATCACTGCTATCAGCAACTTTACGTAATTCTGCAATTCGTCCTTTTTCTTTAAATACAGTTGTACTATCTTCATTTACTACAGCGATACCTGCTGAATCGTAGCCTCTGTATTCTAATTTTTCTAAACCTTTTAATAATAATTCTTTGGCATTATCATAGCCAATATAACCTACAATTCCACACATAACTTCATTTTCCTCCATATAGGAATAGTACGCGTAAATTATGACTTATTGTCGATAATTTAGATTGACAATCTGCTTTCATAATATAAATGTGGAATGTACTATTTTGCATTCATCCCACAACAAATTAAGCATAGTTATATCTATTAACTACACAAAATGCTTACACTGTACTTTCCTTTTTAATATTTTTATATTTAATTTCTGGCGATCTTATTAACTTTGTCCATTAAGTCACCTTAATGTTTTACTTAATAAGCTAACGAATGAGCCACATCCGGGATAGCATCCGCCGATCTATTCGATCACTATCCTCCTCGTCTACAAATATATAAATGATGTTCTATAAAGATCACTCTTATATTAATCTTTAATCATCAAACATAATTATTTATTTGCACAGGCGCTTTAACTGTATTACCGAACTTTCCCCCTTTCCATTAATCATTATTGTACAACGGTGTTGTTTTATTTTGCAAATATTTTCACAATAAAATTTTAAAAATCCTAAAACAATATTTTTGTTTTACATTTTCAAAATATCTATGTGGTCACATTTATGACACTTCATTTAATTTTGTCACATTTATTTTGACAAAGTTGATTTTTGTTTATATTGAGGATTACGTTCTGGCTCTTTACACTAAAGATAGTCACATACATTAAAAAAGAGGTGTAAATATGTCGCAAACTGAAGAGAAAAAAGGAATTGGTCGTCACGTTCAAGCATTCGGATCATTTTTGAGTAGTATGATTATGCCAAACATTGGCGCATTCATTGCTTGGGGATTCATCGCGGCCATTTTTATAGATAATGGTTGGTTCCCAAATAAAGATTTAGCTACGTTGGCTGGTCCAATGATTACTTATTTAATCCCACTATTAATCGCATTTAGTGGTGGTCGTTTAATTTATGATTTACGTGGTGGTATTATCGCTGCAACGGCAACTATGGGGGTCATCGTTGCATTACCTGATACACCAATGTTACTTGGCGCTATGATTATGGGTCCTTTAGTTGGTTGGTTAATGAAAAAGACTGACCAATTTATCCAACCTAGAACACCACAAGGTTTTGAAATGTTATTCAATAATTTTTCAGCTGGTATTTTAGGATTCATCATGACCATTGCAGGATTTAAACTTTTAGCACCACTTATGAAATTTATTATGCATATTTTATCAGTGGCAGTTGAAGCATTAGTACATGCTCACCTACTTCCACTTGTAAGTATTTTAGTAGAACCTGCAAAAATTGTATTTTTAAACAATGCGATTAACCATGGTGTATTCACACCACTTGGTGCAGATCAAGCTGCAAAAGCTGGTCAATCTATTTTATACACAATTGAATCTAACCCTGGACCAGGTTTAGGTATCTTACTTGCTTATATGATTTTCGGAAAAGGTACTGCAAAAGCAACGTCATATGGTGCTGGAATCATCCACTTCTTCGGTGGTATTCATGAAATTTATTTCCCATATGTATTAATGCGTCCTTTATTATTCATCGCAGTTATTTTAGGTGGTATGACTGGTGTTGCAACTTATCAAGCAACAGGATTCGGATTTAAAAGTCCAGCGTCACCAGGTTCATTTATTGTTTACTGTTTAAATGCACCTAGAGGCGAATTCTTGCACATGTTACTCGGTGTCTTCCTTGCTGCACTTGTATCATTCGTCGTAGCAGCTTTAATTATAAAGTTCACTAAAGAACCTAAACAAGATTTAGAAGCCGCAACTGCTCAAATGGAAACTACTAAAGGTAAAAAATCTAGTGTTGCTTCTAAGTTAGTATCTTCTGATAAAGATGCGAAAGTTGAAGAGAATGTAAATACTAAAGCAAAAACGAATGCGGATGAACCATCTACATTAGAGGATGATCCTGAAGCATTATTGGATAATTACAATACTGAAGATGTTGATGCGCACAATTACAATAATATAGATCATGTTATTTTTGCCTGCGATGCGGGTATGGGTTCTAGTGCAATGGGTGCAAGTATGCTACGTAATAAATTTAAAAAAGCAGGCATTAATGATATCACAGTGACAAATACTGCGATTAATCAATTGCCAAAAGATGCACAATTAGTTATTACTCAGAAAAAATTAACTGACCGTGCTATTAAACAAACACCGAATGCTATTCATATTTCAGTGGATAACTTCCTTAATTCACCAAGATATGAAGAACTTTTAAATAATCTTAAAAAAGATGATCAAGCATAATAATTAAATAAATTATAAATGGAGGATACCGCCATGTTATTGAGTACACGTGAAAAAGAAATGATAGCCCTATTGATTAAATATAATGGTCAATATGTCACTATACACGACATCGCTCAGCAACTTGCGGTGTCCTCTCGTACTATACATCGTGAATTAAAGGGAGTTGAAGCTTATCTAACTTCCTTTTCATTAATTTTAGAGCGTGCAAATAAAAAAGGGATTCGCATCGCTGGTGCAGACTCTGATTTACATGATTTGAAGCAATCCATCGCACAACATCAAACGATTGATTTATCTGTTGAAGAACAAAAAGTAATCATTTTATATGCTCTGATACAAGCTAAAGATCCCGTTAAACAATACAGTTTAGCTCAAGAAATTGGTGTTTCAGTCCAAACTTTAGCGAAGATGTTGGATGACTTAGAGATAGATTTAAATGGTTACCAATTATCTTTATCACGTAAGCGTGGCGAAGGTATTTATCTAGTAGGTACTGAATCGAAAAAACGTGAATTTTTGAGTCAGCTTATGGTGAATAACTTAAATAGTACTAGTGTCTATTCCGTTATTGAAAATCATTTCGTTTATCACTCTTTGAATCAAATCCAACAAGACTTTGTAGATTTGGAACGCATTTTCAATGTCGAACGTTTATTAATGGATTACTTAAGCGCCCTACCTTATCAACTTACTGAATCAAGTTATTTAACTTTAACAGTTCATATTGTTCTATCTATTTCACGTATAAAAAATGGTGAATATGTTGCTTTAAATGATGAAATTTATGAATCTGTTCAACATACATTGGAACATAAAGTTGCAAGTGAACTTGCAGATAAGCTTGGTCAAATTTATGATGTGACATTTAATCAAGCAGAAATCGCTTTTATTACAATTCATCTACGTGGTGCTAAACGTAAAAATCTTAATGACACGTCGTCAAATAATCAATGTGAAGAAAATAAAATTAAATCATTTGTCAAAAAAGTAGAATCAATTTCAGGTATGAATTTTGTAGACATAGATACATTAGTTGATGGGTTAACGCTTCATCTCAATCCAGCTATTAATCGTTTGCAAGCCAATATTGAAACGTATAATCCTTTAACAGACATGATTAAGTACAAATATCCAAGGTTATTCGAAAATGTCAGATTAGCATTAAATGATTGCTGGCCTGAATTGATTTTTCCAGAAAGCGAAATCGCATTTATAGTATTACATTTTGGTGGCTCAATTAAAAATCAAGGTAATCGCTTTTTAAGTATACTAGTCGTTTGCAGTAGTGGTATGGGTACAAGTCGCCTATTATCTACACGTCTCGAACAAGTTTTTAATGAAATTGAACGTATCACACAGGCATCTGTTAGTGATTTGAATACACTTGATTTAACACAATTTGACGGTATCATTTCAACAGTAAATTTAGACATTACTTCCCCCTATCTAACGGTCAATCCACTGTTGCCTGATAGTGATGTAAGTTATGTCGCTCAGTTTTTAAATACAAAATCAATTCAACATGATGAAACTGTTTATACAATGAACGAGAATAAATTAAACCCTTTAGAAAAACTTACTTATATTGAAGACAACAACCGTGAAGGAAAAGCTGTATTACTTTCAGATGATGATGATCAGTTAAGCAATGATCATTCTGAACAATTAATTCAAAATATGCGTTCGGGTTTAACATTAATTGATTCAGTGAAAATAGATTATACACATGTAAATCAATGGAACGAATATATTGCTGATTACTTACTTCATTATCATGTGATAAACGATGCACCGTCATTCGCTGAACTACTAGAGCAACGGTTGAAAGATAACCCTGGATGGATATTAGACCCCTATCCAGTTGCAATACCACATCTAAAAGACAAAATGATTCAACATCCAATAATTTTAATTACATGTTTAGATCAACCGTTAGTATTACCTAGTATTCAAAATGACCATTTTACAATTAAATATATGATTTCCATGTTTATTCCTGAAAATGATTTTATGTCGTCACTAGTGAGTGACCTATCTGAAATTTTAAGTTTGCAATTAGAATCTATTGATACTTTTATGGAAAAACCACAGGAATTTGAAACATTATTAAGAAACAAATTTTTAAAACGAATTCAAAACCAATTTATTTAGGAGTGTAGAAAAATGAGTGAATTATTTAGTAATGATAATATCTTTTTAAATGTGAATGTTAACAGCCAAAATGAAGCAATTGAAAAAGCTGGTAAAGCTTTAGTAGATAGTGGCGCTGTTACAGATGCTTATATTCAAGCAATGAAAGATCGCGAGCAAGTGGTTTCAACATTTATGGGAAATGGTTTAGCTATTCCTCATGGCACAGATGAAGCGAAAACAAATGTGATTCATTCAGGTTTAACATTATTGCAAATTCCTGAAGGTGTTGATTGGGATGGCGAAGTAGTTAAAGTTGTTGTTGGCATCGCTGGCAAAGATGGTGAGCATTTAGACTTATTATCTAAAATTGCTATTACTTTTAGTGAAGAAGAAAATGTTGATCGTATCGTTCAAGCAAAATCTGCAGAAGAAATTAAACAAGTTTTCGAGGAGGCAGATGCATAATGAAAGCAGTTCACTTTGGTGCTGGTAATATAGGTCGTGGATTTATTGGATATATTCTAGCAGATAACAATGTAAAAGTAACATTTGCAGATGTTAATGAAGAAATCATTAATGCTTTAGCTACTGAACATCAATATGATGTTATTTTAGCTGATGAGTCTAAAACAACAACACGAGTGAATAATGTTGATGCAATTAATTCAATGCAACCTTCCGAAGCATTGAAACAAGCAATTTTAGAAGCTGATATTATTACAACAGCTGTAGGTGTTAATATTTTACCGATTATTGCTAAATCTTTTGCACCGTTTTTAAAAGAAAAAACAAATCATGTAAATATTGTAGCTTGTGAAAATGCCATTATGGCAACTGATACTTTGAAACAAGCGGTTCTTGATATCACTGGGCCTCTTGGCGATCATATTCATTTCGCTAATTCTGCTGTTGATAGAATTGTACCATTACAAAAAAATGAAAATATACTAGATGTTATGGTAGAACCATTTTACGAATGGGTTATTGAAAAAAATGCATGGTATGGTCCAGAATTAGAACATATTAAATATGTTGATGATTTAACACCATATATTGAACGAAAATTACTGACTGTTAATACGGGTCATGCTTATCTAGCTTATGCTGGACAGTTTGCTGGTAAAGCTACAGTTTTAGATGCTGTTGAAGATAGTTCAATTGAAGCTGGTTTACGTCGTGTTTTATCAGAAACAAGTCAATATATTACCAATGAATTTGATTTTACTGAGGAAGAACAAGCAGGTTATGTTGAAAAAATTATTGATCGTTTCAATAATCCATATTTATCTGACGAAGTAACACGCGTAGGACGAGGTACATTACGTAAAATTGGACCTAAAGATCGAATTATTAAACCATTAACTTATCTTTACAATAAAGATTTAGAACGAACAGGTTTGCTAAATACAGCGGCATTATTATTAAAATATGATGATTCAGCAGACCAAGAAACCGTTGAGAAAAATAATTATATTGACGCGCACGGTTTAAAAGCTTTCTTAAATGAATATGCAAAAGTTGATGATGGTCTCGCTGATGAGATTATTGAAGCTTACAATTCACTTTCATAATTTATCGAGATTGTTGTTTAAATAATATATTTTAACCTTTATGAACGAAAGATTTGTTTAATTTGCGACAGTAACTTATTTATTTTAAATCTCTAGATACAAAAATACTCCCTTCAACATAGACACTTGAATTGTACTATGTATGAAAGGAGTATTTTTTACGTTAATCCATTGTTTTGATTTTACATCATCAATTATTTCAATTGATGAATACTAAAACATATTGATATTAACTTTAATATTTCGTTATTTTCGTAAAAACTATTCTTTTTGAAATAACTTGACGTTTTAAACCCGAATAGTTTTACTCTTCTGTTTGACGATCTTTCTTAGTAAATCTTCTAATTAAGAATGCCATTCCTGCGCCAAGTGCTAATTCAGCATATGGTAAATCATCATTGTGTGACATACCAGTATCTGGTAATGCTTTAGCTTTTTGGTTAGTTTTTGGTTCAGCTTTAGTGTCTTTATTTTGTTGAACTGACATTGCATTATATTTGTCTATATTAGACTTACGTGTTTCAGTCATTTCTTGATTAGTACTGTTATTTTCATTAGAAACTGATGCTACTGACGCCTTCGTGTTGTCGTTTTGTGTAGCTTTATCAGTTGCACCTGCTGTTGTCATATTATCTTTTTGACTAGCATCTTTTGAAGTCATATTATCTTTAGCATCAACAGATTTTGATGCTGTAGAGTTATTTGATACATCAGTGTCAACTTTTCCTGTTGTTTCATCTGTTTCGTTTGATGCTACTTTAGTGTCAGACTTAGATTGTCCAGCTTCAGATTGTTCTGACATACTACCTTCTTTATCTTTTGAAGTTACAGAAGGTGCTTTTGGCTCAGTTATATCTGCTGATGGTAATGTTTCATTTGTAGATTCAACCATGCTTTGATTAGTAGAATCTTTTCCATCTTTTTCCGACTTATGTGTAGCTTCAGATTTTGGTTGAGCAACTTTGCCATTAGCTGGTTGTGAATCAGCGTTATTATTAACATCAGCATTTTGATTTGTATCATTTGTTGATGGCTCCATATTTCCTTCAGTAGCCGATGATGCAACTGTATTTTCAGTTGCTGTTGGAGCTGTTGATGAACTACTATTATTTGATGGAGCGTCATTTCCTGATGTTGCTGCTGTTGTATTGTTATTTGTTGTACCTTCTGTTGGCGTTGCACTATTTGTTTTTGGTGATGGTTTATCAGTTGTTCCATTATCCGTTGATGTTGATGCATTTACATTGCCATTACTGTTTGTTGTTGTGTTATCACTTGATGAGTTGATAGCTGATGGAGCTGTTGTTGACTCATCAGTTGACATACTACTATTGCTTGGTGTTGTAGATGGTGCATCTACATTTTCATTAGTTGTTGCTGCTGTTGAATTAGGTTGTCCAGTATTTTCTGGCGTTGCATTAGCATTT
The DNA here is from genome assembly GCF_000236925.1 of Staphylococcus argenteus. Classification (NCBI taxonomy): domain Bacteria; kingdom Bacillati; phylum Bacillota; class Bacilli; order Caryophanales; family Staphylococcaceae; genus Staphylococcus; species Staphylococcus argenteus. The sequence continues at coordinate 2,167,496 of NC_016941.1, forward strand.
GGATCATTCTGAGGCACAATCGCTTCAATTGCAGGTATCGTTACATTTTGTAATTCAGCAACTTCTGTATTTGTTTGTGTTTTATCTAAATTATCAGCAAATCTGTCAAAATATCTACCTAAATCTGTACGTGCAATTTCTTTCGCCGATGCATCTGCATCTGCATTTTTAATTATTTCTATTTGCTTGTTAACCACTTCTCTAATTGCTTCCAAAGCATTTTTCTTAACTACTGGATTAATACGTTGTGCTTTAAGTTCTTCAAGCGCACTATTTTTGACAGTAGCGATTTCTGCATTTGTAGTTTGATCAGAAATATCTTCAGTTGCTTTTGATAAAATGTCTTCTAAAGCATTCGTAAACGCTTCTTTTTCTTCAGTTGTAGCATCAGCGTCGACATTTACACCTGCTTCAATTTGGTCTAATGCAGTTTCTAATTCTTCAATAGCTTTTTGTTTTTCTGTAGAGTCAATTTGAATGTTATCAAATGCTTCAAGTCCTTGTGCTTTAGCTTTTTCAACTTCGGCAGTTGTTGTTGCATCATTAATGCCTTGTTTAGCTTGGTCTGTGATTTGCTTAATTGTTGCTAACGCTTCTGATTTTTCCTCAGTAGTTAGTTGATCACTATGATCAATTGAATCTTTTGTTTCTTCAGCTTTTGTATCAATAACTTGGATAGCTTTAGGCTTAACAGTAGCTTCTACTTGAACTGCATCGATTGCTGCTTTACCTTGTGCTAATGCATCATCAACATCACTGTTTTCCACACCATCATTAATGCTTTCAAGGGCACTTTCTACTGTTTGGTTTACTTTGTTTATTGCTGCTTGTTTTTCATCTTGTGTTGCATTCGTGTCAGCTGAAATATTATTTCTCTTCTGATCTGCATAAGCATATAATTCATTAGTTGCGCTTTCTTTTTTAGCACTTGGAATTACGTAATTATTAATGTTATCCAAATCATTATGAATTTGTATTTCTATATCATCTTTTGAAGTAGCTTGATTAATATTTTGTTCAGCAGTTTGTTTGAATTCAGCAAGTTTTTGTTTAGCTTCTGCAATTTCGCTAGCTGTTGATGCATTAGAATTATCAGCTTCACTTACTTTTGCATTGTATGCATCTTCAATTTTAGCTAATGAATCTTTTTTGTATTCACTAAATGTTTTTACTGCGTTAATTTTAGCTTTTCCACCTTTAACAGCTGCATCTACATACCCATCTGTTGACGATTGATCTACGTTTGTTTTAGCTTGATTTAATTCGTTATCAACTTCTTGTTTTGCATCATTGATTTCTTGTTGTGACGCATTCGGTGTTTGTTCAATTTGTTGTTTTCTTTCAGTTGCTGCTTGTTCTAATTCTGTTTTACCGGCTGGTTTTTTAACAGGTGTTGCTTGAATATGTTGAACTTTATTTACGGCTAAATCTTTTGCATTATTAACATCTACAGTAGTACTTGCTGCATTGATATTATTTAATCCTTCTTCATATGCATTTCTAACTGGTCCAATGCCCTTTTCTTTTTCTTCATTAGTCGTGTCATTATCATTAAGAATGTCATTAATTTTATTTTGCATTTCATTTAGCAATTCAGCTCTTGCATTCGTTTTAACATCTGTTGATGCTTGAATTGGTTCGATTGCTTGAATACCTGCATCTTTTGCAGTGTTTACATCATCAATCGACTGTGCATTTTCAATATTTTGCATACCTTGTGTTAATCGTGCGTCTACTTGTTGATTCGCTTGATCTTTTTCTTCAGTAGTTGCATCTGCACTTTGAGCAATAAGCGCTTTTTGATCATTTGCTTTTGTTGTTAGTTCACCTTTTGCAACATCTTTAATAGTAGTATCTGCGGTAATACCTTGAATATCAGTAACTGCTTGATCTTTAATTTGTGTTACTTCATTTGTTGTTTGCGCATTTAAGATATCTTGATAAGCTTTTTCTTTAGCTTTTGTAACTAAATCTTTTGCTGCATTTTTCTCTTCAGTCGTAGCACCCGTTGTATTATCAATAGCTTGATTTTGTGTTGCAACAGCTTGGTCTACATCATTTTTCGCATTTGATTTAACTGCTGTTGCTGGTTGCGTACTTTGAATTGAATTTTTACCTGCATCTTTCGCAGCGTCTACACCATTATTATCATTTGCTGCTGTGATATTATTTTTCGCATCTGTAACTGCTTGTGCTAATTGTTGAATAGCCGCTTCTTTCTCTTCATTTGTAGCGTTTTGATCATTATTAATCACTGTTGTTTGCGCAGCTTGTAATTGATCGATTTCATCTTTGGCTGCTTGTTTTTTCATAACTTTTGGCGTTACAGCATTAATCGCTGCTTCTGCAGTTGCTTTCGCCTCATCGACTTCTGCATTAGTATTTGCTGCTGTGATTGCTTGATTTGCTTTAGCATTTTCAGTATTTGCTTCAGTTTCTGCATCTTGTTTTTCTTCATCAGTTGCATCTGCAGTAGCTTGAATTGCTTGTAATTTATTATTTAAAATTGTTGTGATTTCATTGCGTGCAGTTGCTTTTTTATTAACAGTTGGTGTTACTTGATCAATACTTGTTTCACCATTTGTTTTAGCTTGATCTACATCATTTTGGCTATTTGCTGCTTCGATATTGCTATTTGCTTGTGTCACAGCATTGTCTACATCAGTATTTGCTGCAGCAATTTCTTCTGCAGTAATGTCTTGTGTTTGAGCGATTGCTGTTTTACGTTCATTTGCTTTCGTAGCAATAGCTTGTTTTGCATCATCTTTAGTTGTAGTAGCAGGTTGAATCGCTTCAATTTTAGCAATCTCTGCATTTTTAGCAGCTTCAACATCAGCATTTGAATGCGCATCATCTATAGCTGTATCAGCAGTTGTTTTTTCAGTTTGAACTAGTTGTTTTGCTGCCGCTTTTTCTTCTGTTGTTGCTCCGTTATTTGCATCTATAGCTGTTTCTTGAGCTTGTACTTTTTCTGCTATAGCTTGTTTCGCTGCTGGTTTAACATTTGCATCTGGTGTAATTGCTGCAATTGTACCTTCGTTAGTAGTTTTGACATTATCTACATCAGTATTTGCTGCTGCATTATCAATATCAGCATTTGCAGTAACTACTGCTTCGTCAACTTTATCTTTGGCTGCTTGTTGTTCTTCAGTCGTTGAAGCATTCATTGCTTCAATTGCTGTTTTACGTTCGCTAGCTTTTTGAGCAATTTCCGCTTTAGCTTCAGTCTTTTTCGTTGTGGCAGCTTGAATCTGATTAATTGCAGAAATACCATTATCTTTGGCAGTTGCTACTCCATTATTTGTATTTTCAGTATCTATATTTGTTAACGCTTCTTGTTTTTTCGCATCCAATTGAGTATATGCAGCTTCTTTTTCTTCTGTTGTTGAAGCATTACTATTTTGGATTTCTTGTTTACGAGTATTATATGCATTTTCTACTGCTGCTGTAGCTTCAGGTTTAACTCTCACTTGTGTTTGAATTGCATTAATTTTATCTAAAACTTTCGCTTTAGTATCAGCAACTTCTTGTTTTGATTTAACAACTTTAATGTCATGTAAACCTTCTTTTTGTGCAGTGTCTACGGCTTGTTTTGCTTCTGCTACTTCTTCATCAGTTGCATTTGTAACTGCAGCATTTTGAGCATTTTTAGCCGCAGCCGCTTGTTTAACTTCTTTATATGCATTCATTTTAGTTTCAGTAGAGTCAGTAAGATTTTCAATTTTAAAAATTTCTTCGTTTTTAACTCGTTCTAAATCTTGTGCCGTTGTAGTCGCTTCAATCGCTTTAACACCAGCTTCTTTAGCAGCATTTATACGTTCAATAGCTTCTGCTACTTCTTCATTCGTAGTATCAGGGTTTAATGGTGCCTCATCAATTTGAGCTTGAACCACTTCATAATATTCATCTAGCGCAGCTGCTTTCGCTGAAGTAGTTGGTGCAGTTTGATTAATATCATTAATTGCTTTCGTTTTAATCGCTTCTACTTGTTCATTAGTCGTTGCTGCATCTATATCTTTTATAGCTTTAGTTTCAATTTGACCAATTTTATTGTTCGCTACATCTTTTTCATCTTGTAATGATGCAGTAGACTTTTTAATTTGTTGTTTACGAGTAGTAACAGCTTGGATAATCTCTTGTTTCGCTTGTGGTTTAGTCGTTGGTGTAATTACATCTTGTTCTAAAACTGCAATACCATTGTCTTTTTCAGTTGTAACACCTTGAGCTGTTGTTTGTTTATTAATTTCTGCGATTGCATTATTTTTATCATTATTAACTTTAGTAACAAAGGCTGTAATTTCATCACGTGTAACTTTTGTATTTTGCTGTGCTGCTGTGATTTTTTCCTGTGCTTTAGCGTCTAATTCTGCAATTGCTGCTTGATCATCGATTAAAGCCGCTTGTAACTTTGTCACTAAGCCATCAATATCAGCTTGTGATGCACGATTTGCTGTTTCAACATGATTAGCATCTTCATTTAAAATTGTGTCCGCTTGTTGTTTAAGTTTGTTATATTCAGCAATAGATGCAGTTGTATAATGACTATCATCAATTTGTACGTTCACTTGTTGTTGTAACGCATCTTTATTCATTTCAACTGCTACTGAAAATGGATCAGCTATTAATGTAACTTCTGGCTGCGCATTATTAATTACAGCATCTGAAGCAGTACGATATGTTAATTTCTCATTAAAATCAATATTTTTAGGTGTATCGATATTCGCAACATTAACTTTATATGATAATTTTAATGATTTATCTGGGAATAAAACTTCTTTTGTATGAGTACCACGTGCTGTTGTCACACCTTGACTTGTAAATGTTAATTTATTAGCATTTTGATCATAATTAACAGTCATATTTTTTAATACTGTACTGTCTTCGTTTCCATCAGGGAACGTAGTAGATAATGAATCATTAACGTATGTTACACCTTGTGGTAAAGTTACTTCATATTTAAATTGATCTGCTTTTAAAGATGCACCAAAATTACCATTATTACCAATTTCAGTGTTAATAGTATATTCTTTGTTGTTTGTTGCTTTCGGTGCTAAATCTCTATTTTTGACATATAAATGAGATCCTGAGAATAATCCAACATTATCAATGAATGAGTAGTATTTGTAACCGTCTTTATTTGTTGTAATTCTTGAAGCATCTGCAACTGCTGTATTGTCTGGAATAAATTGTAATTCTAAGCGATCAGCATCCGTTGGCACTTTAAATAAATGTGCAGTACCAGTCTTAGCTACATTTACAGTTGCTAATTCAGTATTTTTCTTAGCATCTTTAATAACTAAGTTTGTTGCCCCTTGCTTACTATTTGTTTGCATAGTTGTAAAATTAATAATTAATTCTGAATCTGGTTTAACATTTACTGTTTTTGAAATACCGTTAAAGTCACCGTGATCAGTTGAATCATTAGCATTCACACGACCTAATGCTGCTACATTTCCTTTAGCTTGATAGTTTTGCGGACTATTTTTATCAAACATATCACTTCGGCGTAATTCAGAATTAACGAAACCAACTTTACCATTATTAATTAAAGTATAACCATTGACATGATCTGTAACAGTTACAGTTGGATCTTGTCTATTCTCATCTGTTTTAATTGCAGGATCATCAAATGTTAATGTTGTATTGATACTACCTTCACCTGTATTGTTAGCATTAGGATCTTGTGTTTGTGTGTTTGATGCTACAGGCGCTGGTTGTGCCGCTGCTGGTTGTCCTGCAGGTGCTGCTGCGTTTGCTGGTTGTGCTTGATTGGCAGGTGCTGCATTATTAGCAGGTGCAGTTTGATTATTTCCTTGTCCTACTTGGTTTCCTGGTTGTGCTTGCGCTGCATTATTAGCATCTACTTGGTTACCTTGTCCTGCTGGTTGTGCATTTGGATCTGCTTGGCCACCTTGATTTGCAGCTGGCTGCGGTTTATTAGCTGGAGTTCCCGCTGGTTGCGCTGCTGGATTAGCTTGTGCTCCTGGTGTACCAGCATTTGCATTAGGTTGTGCATTAGCGTCAGCTGGTTGCGCTGGTTGATTTTGTGCTGGCTGATTTTGCTCTGCTGCAGACGCAGTCGGATTAGTAGATATAAATGTAACAGTAGCAATTAAGGCTGAAAAAATACCGACATTAAATTTTCTGATACTAAATTTTTGTTGTCTGAATAAATTCATTAAGTCACCCTCCTGGTTGATTATTCTTGCTGTTAAATGATGTCACTTAATCAACTTTTAATATAAACAGCTTTCTTCCATCTAAAAAGACAGAACAACTCTATCTAATTAAAATTAATTTTATCATCATTATATATTGAGTACCGGTGTATTTTATATTACATATTGATTACTTTGTTTTTATTATATTTATATCATTTTACATTTGTAGTATAAATTATTTCTTCAAGCACAAAAAAACCGATGCATTTGCATCGGTTTATTCACCATAAAATTATTTGTCTAATCCCATTTTTTCTTGAACTACATCAGCTATTTGTTGTGCAAATCGTTCAGCATCTTCATCAGTTGCCGCTTCAACCATGACACGAACTAATGGTTCAGTACCAGAAGGTCTTACTAAAATTCTACCTTCTCCATTCATTTCTACTTCAACTTTTGTCATAACTTCTTTTACATCAACATTTTCTTCTACGCGATATTTATCAGTTACTCGTACGTTAATTAATGATTGCGGGTATTTCTTCATTTGTGCTGCTAACTCGCTTAAAGATTTTCCAGTCATTTTAATAACTGAAGCTAAGTGAATACCTGTTAATAATCCATCACCTGTAGTATTATAATCCATCATAACAATATGTCCTGATTGTTCTCCACCAAGATTATAATTTCCACGACGCATTTCTTCAACAACGTATCTGTCTCCAACTTTTGTCTTATTAGATTTAATACCTTCTTGTTCAAGAGCTTTATAGAAACCTAAATTACTCATCACTGTTGAAACAATCATATCATTGTTTAATTCTTGGTTTTTATGCATTGCTTGACCAATTATAAACATAATTTGATCGCCGTCAACGATTTGTCCATTTTCATCTACTGCTATAATTCTATCTCCGTCGCCATCAAAAGCAAGTCCAAAATCACTTTCGGTTTCTAATACTTTTTCAGCTAATTTTTCAGGATGTGTCGACCCGCACTTTTCATTGATATTGTATCCGTCTGGACTACAACCAATTGTTTCAGTATCAGCTTCCAAGTCACCGAATAAAAATGGTGCTAGTGATGATGTTGAACCATTTGCTCCGTCTAAAACAATTTTTAAGCCTTCAAAGTTAACATCGACTGTTGATTTTAAGTAACTTAAATACTTTTGCGCACCTTCAAAGTAATCTGAGTAATGCACAATATCATTACCAACCGGTCTAGGTAATTCTGGATTCTCTTGATCCAATAATGCTTCAATTTCATTTTCTTGTTCATCAGATAATTTAAAACCATCTGATCCAAAGAACTTAATTCCATTATCTGCCACTGGATTATGTGATGCTGAAATCATTACACCTAATTCTGCACCCATTTCACGTGTTAAATATGCAACACCTGGTGTTGAGATAATTCCTAAACGCATAACTTCTGCACCGATTGAAATTAATCCAGCTATTAACGCCGATTCTAACATTTCACCTGAAACTCTTGTATCACGGCCAACAAGTACACGAGGATGTTTTTCTCCTTTGTTGTGCGCTAATACATAACCACCATATCTTCCTAATTTAAATGCCAATTCTGGTGTTAATTCTTGGTTTGCGACACCTCTAACTCCGTCTGTACCAAAATATTTTCCCATTGTTTACTCTCCTTTATTTTAGCTATTTATTTTACATTGATATAAGCTTTTGTTTCACTTGGCTCTGCTTTAGTTACACCATCTGGCAGATCAATCTTAACAGTTTTTTCAGTTGATTCAGAAATACCATCTAAATCTACTTCTGCATCCACTTCACTTATATTTTGCAAGTCATCACGACTACCAAAGATTTCTATCTCTTTATCTTCTAAATCAATCGAGCTTAATTCTTTATCATCTGCTAAACTACCTTTTTGTTTAACATTTACTTTTACTTTTTTACTAAATGGTGCTACTTTAACTTGTAAATTCACTTCATTAGGTTGAATTGAGACATTTAATTTATTCAATTTTTTATCAAATGCAGTTACATCTGCAACATCTTTTGTGTCACCTGTAATTTTTTTATTACCTTTAAATGTTGCTTTTAAGTATGCAATTTCTTTCAATTGGTCTTCTCCACCAGTTACTTTAACAGTTTGAGGAGACACTTCTTGTTTTGTAATTTTGTATAGTGAATCAACATCACTTTGACTTACATCCGGTTGAACAGTCATTTTTTTAGTAACTTTGTTTTCAAGTGTAATATTAGCCACTTTAGGTTTAACGGAATAATGGATGTCATCGGATAAACCTTTAACTTGATATTTCTCTTGATATTTTCCTGCTTTTGCATTCGTTAAATCAATTACTACTCTTAAATCTTCTGGGTTTTCAATTTTTAATATTTTAGATTGCGGACCTGAAATAGTAACATTAACTGTCTCAGGTGCTTTTGTTAAATGTAAGTCTTTTGAATTATAAAGAATTTCAACTGGTACATCTTGAATCGTCTTATTTGATTTTTGACCAAGGTTGCCAGTATTAAAGATATTTCCAAAAACATTGTTAACAGATAAAAAGAAAAACAATGCCAAAAGAAAGGCAATAAATCTTAAGCCCCATTTACTTTCCAGCATATTATTTCACACCTTTCTTTTGAAAACGTGTGCCAAACCAATGTTCAGCTAGCAATTCTTCAAAAATTTCATTTGAAATGTCTCGGCGCAATTTTCCATCAAATGTCACTGAAATATCACCTGTTTCTTCAGATACGATGACTGTAAATGCATCAGATACCTCTGAAATACCTACAGCAGCTCTATGTCTTGTTCCTAAACTTTTAGAAATTTTAGCACTATCAGACAATGGTAAATAACTTGCTGCCGCTGCTATCTTAGTTCCTTGAATGATCATTGCACCATCATGTAAAGGTGTATTAGGTATAAAAACATTTATCAATAGTTCTTGTGAAATATTTGAATCCATTGCAATACCTGTTTCAATATAATCTTGTAGACCTGTTTCTTTTTCAAAGACTATTAAGGCTCCTATACGTCTCTTAGCCATGTATTGCACAGCTTTTGAAACAGACTGAATCAATTTCTCTTCATCTTTACTATACGTATTTGACGTATAACGTTTTAAAAAGCTACCTCTACCTAGTTGTTCTAGTGCACGTCTAATTTCTGGTTGGAATATAACTATTAAAGCCAATACTCCCCATTGAATAACGATATCGAATAATTTAGATGTCGCAGTCAAGTTTAATATCATACTTATCTGTTGGCCTATAACAATTACTAATATCCCTTTAAGTAATTGTATCGCTTTAGTTCCCTTAAAGACTGTAATAAGAAGATAAAGTACATACCAAACAATAAGTAAATCAAGGATACTCGTTACTATTTTTAACGTACTGAGGTTTTGAAAAAAGTTGGAAAAATCCATAACATCTCCTCCGGGTAATATTTTTCCATAATACCCATTATACCAATCATTTACAGCACTGTCATACGAACACATTTTTAAATTGAAAAAATTTATTTTAAAGTTTTTAAGTACCCAATTTCTTTTTAGTGAATTAAAAAAGTAGTGCAAAAAGTTAAAGATACTTTATACACTACAAATCATTTATTTATAATAATGTTTCACCAAAAAATGTTCCAATTAATGAAACTGCCTGCTCTGCAGTATGATTATTGTGATCGATTAGTGGATTGACTTCAACTAAATCCATTGAAGTTACTAATTGTGATTGGTGTAATAACTCCAATGCGAAATGACTTTCTCTATAACTAAGTCCTCCTAAAACTCTTGTTCCTGTACCAGGTGTTTCTAAAGGATCTAGTGCATCAACATCTAATGATAAATGTAAACCATCAATATTACGTGACTTTAAATATGTTAATGTATTTTCAATAACTTCTTTTATACCTAGCTTATCTATATCAGCCATTGTAAAAGTTTTAATGTCATTATCTTTAATAAATTGTCTTTCACCTTTATCTAAATCTCTCATACCAATTAAAACGATATTCTCTGGTTTTACTTTATTTACATTAAACTCTAATAATTCTTTAGGTCCTTCACCCGTTAAAACTCGTAGAGGCATTCCATGAATATTTCCACTTGGAGATTCTTCTGGAATATTCAAATCACCATGAGCGTCATACCAAATCACGCCTAAGTTATTATAATGTTTACTTATCGCCGAGACAGAACCAACTGCAATAGAATGGTCTCCCCCAAGAACAAGCGGGAATCTATGATTTTCAATTGACTCTGAAACTTTTTTATTTAGGTTCTTTGTAACCTCTAAAATTTCGTCATAGTTTCTTAAACCATTTTGTTCACTTTGAAATTTTTCTATATCTAATGATGGTACCTCAATATCCCCTTGATCATAAATCTCTAGATCCAATTGCTTCATGCGCGGAATTAATCCTGCATATCTAATTGCAGTTGGACCTAAGTCAACACCAAGCTTTCTTTGTCCAAATGTTGATGGTACACCAATTATATCTATAGCCTTTGTCTTACTCATAATTGCCCCCCTTTGTTATACATAATTTCAGAATAATGTATGCGCTTACTATAATCAAGCAATACCTCTAACCTAAAAAAGAATAAAAAAGCACTTTCCAAAAAAATGGAAAGTGCAAGTAGTGAGCCATAGAGGATTCGAACCTCTGACCCTCTGATTAAAAGTCAGATGCTCTACCAACTGAGCTAATGGCTCTAATGGCTGGGCTAGCTGGATTCGAACCAACGAGTGACGGAGTCAAAGTCCGTTGCCTTACCGCTTGGCTATAGCCCAATATATAGATGGTGGAGGGGGGCAGATTCGAACTGCCGAACCCGAAGGAGCGGATTTACAGTCCGCCGCGTTTAGCCACTTCGCTACCCCTCCAGCTTATTCAATTAATCAAAATGGTGGAGAATGACGGGTTCGAACCGCCGACCCTCTGCTTGTAAGGCAGATGCTCTCCCAGCTGAGCTAATTCTCCAAAATAATGACTCCTACGGGACTCGAACCCGTGTTACCGCCGTGAAAGGGCGGTGTCTTAACCGCTTGACCAAGGAGCCATGGCTCCACAGGTAGGACTCGAACCTACGACCGATCGGTTAACAGCCGATAGCTCTACCACTGAGCTACTGTGGAATAATATATAGCCTGGCAACGTTCTACTCTAGCGGAACGTAAGTCCAACTACCATCGACGCTAAGGAGCTTAACTTCTGTGTTCGGCATGGGAACAGGTGTGACCTCCTTGCTATAGTCACCAGACATATGAACGTAGTTTATACATTCAAAACTAGATAGTAAGTAAAAGTGATTTTGCTTCGCAAAACATTTATTTTGATTAAGTCTTCGATCGATTAGTATTCGTCAGCTCCACATGTCACCATGCTTCCACCTCGAACCTATTAACCTCATCATCTTTGAGGGATCTTATAACCGAAGTTGGGAAATCTCATCTTGAGGGGGGCTTCATGCTTAGATGCTTTCAGCACTTATCCCGTCCACACATAGCTACCCAGCTATGCCGTTGGCACGACAACTGGTACACCAGAGGTATGTCCATCCCGGTCCTCTCGTACTAAGGACAGCTCCTCTCAAATTTCCTACGCCCACGACGGATAGGGACCGAACTGTCTCACGACGTTCTGAACCCAGCTCGCGTACCGCTTTAATGGGCGAACAGCCCAACCCTTGGGACCGACTACAGCCCCAGGATGCGATGAGCCGACATCGAGGTGCCAAACCTCCCCGTCGATGTGAACTCTTGGGGGAGATAAGCCTGTTATCCCCGGGGTAGCTTTTATCCGTTGAGCGATGGCCCTTCCATGCGGAACCACCGGATCACTAAGTCCGTCTTTCGACCCTGCTCGACTTGTAGGTCTCGCAGTCAAGCTCCCTTATGCCTTTACACTCTATGAATGATTTCCAACCATTCTGAGGGAACCTTTGAGCGCCTCCGTTACCTTTTAGGAGGCGACCGCCCCAGTCAAACTGCCCGCCTGACACTGTCTCCCACCACGATAAGTGGTGCGGGTTAGAAAGCCAACACAGCTAGGGTAGTATCCCACCAGCGCCTCCACGTAAGCTAGCGCTCACGTTTCAAAGGCTCCTACCTATCCTGTACAAGCTGTGCCGAATTTCAATATCAGGCTACAGTAAAGCTCCACGGGGTCTTTCCGTCCTGTCGCGGGTAACCTGCATCTTCACAGGTACTATGATTTCACCGAGTCTCTCGTTGAGACAGTGCCCAAATCGTTACGCCTTTCGTGCGGGTCGGAACTTACCCGACAAGGAATTTCGCTACCTTAGGACCGTTATAGTTACGGCCGCCGTTTACTGGGGCTTCGATTCGTAGCTTCGCAGAAGCTAACACTCCTCTTAACCTTCCAGCACCGGGCAGGCGTCAGCCCCTATACATCACCTTACGGTTTAGCAGAGACCTGTGTTTTTGATAAACAGTCGCTTGGGCCTATTCACTGCGGCTCTTCTGGGCGTTAACCCTAAAGAGCACCCCTTCTCCCGAAGTTACGGGGTCATTTTGCCGAGTTCCTTAACGAGAGTTCGCTCGCTCACCTTAGAATTCTCATCTTGACTACCTGTGTCGGTTTGCGGTACGGGCACCTATTTTCTATCTAGAGGCTTTTCTCGGCAGTGTGAAATCAACGACTCGAAGACACAATGTCTTCTCCCCATCACAGCTCAGCCTTAATGAGTACCGGATTTGCCTAATACTCAGCCTTACTGCTTAGACGTGCAATCCAATCGCACGCTTCGCCTATCCTACTGCGTCCCCCCATCGATTAAAACGATTATAGGTGGTACAGGAATATCAACCTGTTATCCATCGCCTACGCCTGTCGGCCTCAGCTTAGGACCCGACTAACCCAGAGCGGACGAGCCTTCCTCTGGAAACCTTAGTCAATCGGTGGACGGGATTCTCACCCGTCTTTCGCTACTCACACCGGCATTCTCACTTCTAAGCGCTCCACATGTCCTTACGATCATGCTTCAACGCCCTTAGAACGCTCTCCTACCATTGTCCAAAGGACAATCCACAGCTTCGGTAATATGTTTAGCCCCGGTACATTTTCGGCGCAGTGTCACTCGACTAGTGAGCTATTACGCACTCTTTAAATGATGGCTGCTTCTAAGCCAACATCCTAGTTGTCTGGGCAACGCCACATCCTTTTCCACTTAACATATATTTTGGGACCTTAGCTGGTGGTCTGGGCTGTTTCCCTTTCGAACACGGACCTTATCACCCATGTTCTGACTCCCAAGTTAAATTAATTGGCATTCGGAGTTTGTCTGAATTCGGTAACCCGAGAGGGGCCCCTCGTCCAAACAGTGCTCTACCTCCAATAATCATCACTTGAGGCTAGCCCTAAAGCTATTTCGGAGAGAACCAGCTATCTCCAGGTTCGATTGGAATTTCTCCGCTACCCTCAGTTCATCCGCTCACTTTTCAACGTAAGTCGGTTCGGTCCTCCATTCAGTGTTACCTGAACTTCAACCTGACCAAGGGTAGATCACCTGGTTTCGGGTCTACGACCAAATACTAAACGCCCTATTCAGACTCGCTTTCGCTACGGCTCCACATTTACTGCTTAACCTTGCATCAAATCGTAACTCGCCGGTTCATTCTACAAAAGGCACGCCATCACCCATTAACGGGCTCTGACTACTTGTAAGCACACGGTTTCAGGTTCTATTTCACTCCCCTTCCGGGGTGCTTTTCACCTTTCCCTCACGGTACTGGTTCACTATCGGTCACTAGAGAGTATTTAGCCTTAGGAGATGGTCCTCCCAGATTCCGACGGAATTTCACGTGCTCCGTCGTACTCAGGATCCACTCAAGAGAGACAACATTTTCGACTACAGGATTATTACCTTCTTTGATTCATCTTTCCAGATGATTCGTCTAATGTCGTCCTTTGTAACTCCGTATAGAGTGTCCTACAACCCCAACAAGCAAGCTTGTTGGTTTGGGCTCTTCCCGTTTCGCTCGCCGCTACTAAGGGAATCGAATTTTCTTTCTCTTCCTCCGGGTACTAAGATGTTTCAGTTCTCCGGGTGTGCCTTCTGATATGCTATGTATTCACATATCGATAACATGACATAACTCATGTTGGGTTTCCCCATTCGGAAATCTCTGGATCAAAGCTTACTTACAGCTCCCCAAAGCATATCGTCGTTAGTAACGTCCTTCATCGGCTTCTAGTGCCAAGGCATCCACCGTGCGCCCTTAATAACTTAATCTATGTTTCCACCATTTTTATAAGTCAAACGCTCACATACTGTTTCGTTTTCATTATTTAAAATGCTCATTTACAGAAGTAAACTCCGCTTTCAAATAATTTAACTCATTGTCTGCTAAACGTTTTCTTTTATAAAAAGATTTAAACGCGTTATTAATCTTGTGAGTGTTCTTTCGAACACTAGCGATTATTTCTTATGAATTCAAGCTTATTTAAAACTCTTTATTCACTCGGTTTTGCTTGGTAAAATCTATATTTTACTTACTTATCTAGTTTTCAATGTACAAATAAAAATGAATGTTAAATAAACATTCAAAACTGAATACAATATGTCACGTTATTCCGCATCTTCTGAAGAAGATGTTCCGAATATATCCTTAGAAAGGAGGTGATCCAGCCGCACCTTCCGATACGGCTACCTTGTTACGACTTCACCCCAATCATTTGTCCCACCTTCGACGGCTAGCTCCTAAAAGGTTACTCCACCGGCTTCGGGTGTTACAAACTCTCGTGGTGTGACGGGCGGTGTGTACAAGACCCGGGAACGTATTCACCGTAGCATGCTGATCTACGATTACTAGCGATTCCAGCTTCATGTAGTCGAGTTGCAGACTACAATCCGAACTGAGAACNACTTTATGGGATTTGCTTGACCTCGNCGTTTCGCTGCCCTTTGTATTGTCCATGGTAGCACGTGTGTAGCCCAAATCATAAGGGGCATGATGATTTGACGTCATCCCACCTTCCTCCGGTTTGTCACCGGCAGTCAACTTAGAGTGCCCAACTTAATGATGGCAACTAAGCTTAAGGGTTGCGCTCGTTGCGGGACTTAACCCAACATCTCACGACACGAGCTGACGACAACCATGCACCACCTGTCACTTTGTCCCCCGAAGGGGAAGGCTCTATCTCTAGAGTTGTCAAAGGATGTCAAGATTTGGTAAGGTTCTTCGCGTTGCTTCGAATTAAACCACATGCTCCACCGCTTGTGCGGGTCCCCGTCAATTCCTTTGAGTTTCAACCTTGCGGTCGTACTCCCCAGGCGGAGTGCTTAATGCGTTAGCTGCAGCACTAAGGGGCGGAAACCCCCTAACACTTAGCACTCATCGTTTACGGCGTGGACTACCAGGGTATCTAATCCTGTTTGATCCCCACGCTTTCGCACATCAGCGTCAGTTACAGACCAGAAAGTCGCCTTCGCCACTGGTGTTCCTCCATATCTCTGCGCATTTCACCGCTACACATGGAATTCCACTTTCCTCTTCTGCACTCAAGTTTTCCAGTTTCCAATGACCCTCCACGGTTGAGCCGTGGGCTTTCACATCAGACTTAAAAAACCGCCTACGCGCGCTTTACGCCCAATAATTCCGGATAACGCTTGCCACCTACGTATTACCGCGGCTGCTGGCACGTAGTTAGCCGTGGCTTTCTGATTAGGTACCGTCAAGATGTGCACAGTTACTTACACATATGTTCTTCCCTAATAACAGAGTTTTACGATCCGAAGACCTTCATCACTCACGCGGCGTTGCTCCGTCAGGCTTTCGCCCATTGCGGAAGATTCCCTACTGCTGCCTCCCGTAGGAGTCTGGACCGTGTCTCAGTTCCAGTGTGGCCGATCACCCTCTCAGGTCGGCTATGCATCGTTGCCTTGGTAAGCCGTTACCTTACCAACTAGCTAATGCAGCGCGGATCCATCTATAAGTGACAGCAAGACCGTCTTTCACTTTTGAACCATGCGGTTCAAAACATTATCCGGTATTAGCTCCGGTTTCCCGAAGTTATCCCAGTCTTATAGGTAGGTTATCCACGTGTTACTCACCCGTCCGCCGCTAACATCAGAGAAGCAAGCTTCTCGTCCGTTCGCTCGACTTGCATGTATTAGGCACGCCGCCAGCGTTCATCCTGAGCCAGGATCAAACTCTCCATAAAAATTATGATGTTTGATTAGCTCATAAATACTAAATAATGTTTGTAACTAATAGTTACGTTTTTGGAATTAACGTTGACATATTGTCATTCAGTTTTCAATGTTCATTAATGTTCAATCTCTTTTATTATACTTCGTTTATTTTTGGAA
The DNA here is from genome assembly GCF_000236925.1 of Staphylococcus argenteus. Classification (NCBI taxonomy): domain Bacteria; kingdom Bacillati; phylum Bacillota; class Bacilli; order Caryophanales; family Staphylococcaceae; genus Staphylococcus; species Staphylococcus argenteus. The sequence continues at coordinate 2,183,987 of NC_016941.1, forward strand.
GTCAATAACTTTTTGAACGATTACTTTATTTATTTTATATTGTTTTTATAGTAGTTTCAATAGTAAGTTTTACACTTTTGAAATACTTCTTTAAAAACAACTTGCCGTTTTTGACGACTTTTTAATATTACCAACTTTAGATTTTAAAGTCAATAACTTTCTTAAAAACTTTTCGTGTTTATTATTCATGTTTCTTTTCAAAACATGACTGCTTAACACAAGAATTTATTTTACCAGCATTCTATAACAATTCAATATAAAAACGTACAAAATAAAAGTAATTTTGTACGTTTAGCTTATTTTATACCTATTTATTTGTTGATGCTATAACTTTTTGTGCAATAGAGCTATATATTTTACCTAATCGATCATCAGGTTGATAAATAGAAGGTGAGAAATCTTTTGGGTTCCAAGACGGTTGTTCTAATGGTAATTCCCCAAGCAACTGTGTATTTAGCTCATCAGCTAACTTAGTTCCACCGCCTTTTCCGAATACATACTCTTTATTACCTGTTTCTTTACTCTCAAAATAACTCATGTTTTCTATAACACCTAAAATAGAGTGCTCTGTATGCTTCGCCATAGCACCAGCTCGAGCAGCAACGAATGCTGCTGTTGGATGTGGCGTTGTAACAATTATTTCTTTACTTGAAGGTAACATCGTATGTACATCAAGTGCTACATCACCAGTTCCAGGTGGAAGATCCAGAATTAGATATTCAATGTCTCCCCATTTAACTTCTGTAAAGAAATTCGTTAACATTTTACCTAACATTGGCCCTCTCCATATTACTGGTGCATTTTCTTCGACAAAAAACGCCATTGAAATAACTTTAACGCCGTGGCGTTCAACAGGGATAACTTCCTTTCCTTTGATACCAGGTTTTTCATCTATTCCCATCATATCTGGAACGCTAAATCCATATATATCAGCATCGACTAATCCTACTTTTTTACCTTCACGAGCTAATGCAACTGCTAAATTGACTGCAACAGTAGATTTACCAACGCCACCTTTACCAGATGCTATTGCGATAAACTCAACTGGATTATTTTGTGATAAAAGTCCTTCAATAGTTTTTGGCTTATTTTCTTCTTTCGGTTTAAATTGATTTACTTTATCTTCTGGTAATGTTTCAAAACGAATGCCCACAGTTTTCGCACCATTTTCTTTTAAAACATTAACAACAGCCATTTGTAAATCTAATTGAGGTGCTCCCCCCAATTGTGCCATTGCTAGTTTAACACTTACATGTTCTTTTTCTTCTTTAATAGAAACTTCTACAATACCTTCTGTCTCTTTTAAAGGTACATCTATAATAGGATCTTTAATTTCTCCTACTAATTCTTTTACTTGATCTACCGTTAACAAAGTAAATCCCCCTTAACCTTTTTAAAATATCTACATAATTACAAATATCAATTTTTACGTAGTCTATCAATAAAAGTATAAAACTTTTTATTAAATAAAAAAAGAAGTTAGCCTATTAATTTCAATAGACCAACTGTTGCAATTTTTTTAAAACTTTCTTCTATTAGTTTCTAGTGTTTCTGATTCTTTAATAAAAAGCGAAATCGCAAATGCAATGATAACTAAAACTGATACAAACGCAAATGAAATATCTACACCAATTGCTATTGATTGTTGCTTTATTTCAGTTCCAGATAAATGCGAAGATGATGATGAAGTTGAAAATATTTTTGCACCAAAACTCATCAATGTAACCATTAATGCTGTTCCTAATGACCCTGCCATCACACGACCAAAATTCATGATTGCCGTACCATGAGAGATTTCCTCATTTTTCAAAGAATTTATACCAGTCGTGTTAATTGGCATCATTAATAAAGAGACTGAAAACATTCTAATGGCATAAACTATAATTAAATACGTATATGACGTGTCTGTGTGTAAGAAACATAACATTATCGTAGTAATTGTCAATATTGTAAAACCAGTATAAATTAATGGTCTAGGTCCGTATTTATCATAAAATTTACCTGTAAATACCGACATAATACCGTTTATTATCGCACCAGGCATAATTACGAGGCCTGATAGCAATGCAGATAAAGCTAAACTATTTTGAACATAAAGTGGGATTAATAATGCTGGACCTACCATTGACATCATAATAATCATTGAACTCATCGTGCAAAACGCAAATGTTCGATTTTTAAAAACACTTAAATTTAAAAGTGGGTTACTTATATTAAATTGTCTTCGTATAAATAGATAAATGATTAAAGAACTAATTAACATTACACTGATAACTATTGGACTGTTAAATCCTAAATCACCTGCACTACTGAACGCATATAACATTAATCCGAAACCGATAGTTGAATACATCACTGAGCGTTTATCTAATTTCGTATATTTTACTTCATTATAACTTGAAATTGTAACTAAACCGAATACAAATGCTACTAATGCGATACCTACTATTATAATGAATGGCACTCGCCAGCTTGCTTGATCAATAATTAAACCAGTAACTGTTGGACCGATTGCTGGTGCAAATTGAATCACTAAACCAGCTAATCCCATGGCAAATCCTCTATGCTCTTTACTAAACAACGTAAATAATGTAAATTGCATTAATGGCATCAGCACACCAGCGCCCATAGCTTGTATAACTCGAGCTAACATCAAAACACCAAAGTTCGGCGCTATAGCTGCTACAATAGAACCTATTAAAAATGTTCCCATAGCCGCTAGATATAATGGTTTGGTTTTGATTCTATCCATTAAATATGCAGTTAAAGGTATCATGACACCATTTACAAGCATAAAACCTGTCACTAACCATTGTGATGTACTTTCATTAATATTTAACTCTCTCATTATACTAGGTAGTGCTGTATTTAATAAGGTTTGATTCAATATTGCTACAAATGCACTTATTAACATGACAGCTACTATAAAATTTCGTCTACGAGTTGATAATTGAACATTGGACATTGTATTTCCTCCTTTCACCAAATTTATATTTAACTTTTATACACCAAAACAACGCACAAATTTTAACCCATTGATATCAATATAATATTTTAAATACCACTAATTAGTTACTCAAACACATCGTGTCACATAATTCAATTTAATAAAAAGAATTTGGAACATCTAAATATGCCCCAAACTCCAAATGTTTATTTTCTATTATTGAGATTTTTACTTTCAGGGTAAAATTGAAGTTTACATACATAAAGAAAGCCTATGATTACCATGATGACCCAAAAATCAATATTAATATACACATAATGTAAATGAATAATGAAATAAAATAATGTAGTAGCAACCGTATAAGATATTAAATGGAATGTTGCTCCTCTAAAATATGCATTTTCAGGAAGCATCTTTCTAAAATAATCCATTAAATGTTCGACTGCAAAAATGATAAAATAACCAAATATGATATAACTACCGTAATACAATAAATTATCATACATATTTCTATTATACGTGAAATCACCTAACCTAAAGTATATAAGTATCCTGCTAAGACCATAAAGTCCAAAACCTAGAAATGTTAAAAAAATTGCACCGGACAACACAAACACAAAGAGAACAATCATTGTAGTTAATAAATTATAAAATTTATGCTTGAAAAAGTTCACAATCATTGCCCTCCTTAATATCAAGTATCCAAAAGTTAATTACATATATTGCAATCTATTTAACTAGAGTCAAGTAAATTTATTATTTCTTACTTTAATTACACTACATCAATTTTAAATATAATTCTATTCTTTTGTTTGTGTTGGATATTCTTTGAAAAATTTAATCCAGACAAAAATAAGACCAATACATATTATAGAAACAACACCTAAAACATTATGAAGATTAGAACCGAATAATCCGGATTGTAACGCATAAAGGTATCCCATAATCGTTGACCCTATTGATGCACCTAGATTTTTAGTCAATCCGTAAAATGACATCATTTTTTTCATTTGTATTGGGCTTGTTTCTTCTTGTACGATCACACTATCTTTCGTATAAATATATCCAAAACTCAACCCTGCTAATATCAATACTGCTGCAATCAGCAATGGCAATTTAATACCAAATGCAATGATAATACTACTTAATAATAACAACGTAAATGAAAGTAAATAAAGTGCTTTTCTTGATAATTTAGCTTCTATATGATGTAAATTAAAATTCAATGTTATCCATGCTACCGATAAAGGAAAAATAACTAATCCACTTTGTAATGGTGATAACCCTAATTGCTCTTGGAGATATACAGGAATGTATAAATTGAATCCCATTAAGCAAATCGCCGTTAAAAGATCTGTTATAAATACTAAAGTTATAGATCGATTAAATTCCATTACTGGTAAAAACGGTGAAGATACATTATTTTCAACCTTAAATAATCGAATTACCACAATAACTGCAAGGACAAAACTCAAAAGATTTAAGAAAAGCACCTGTTGGTTTAATAAAGCGAACATAATCAATCCAATAAATACATAAAATAACGAAAGTCCTTTAGTATCGAATTTTGTTTCAGCAACCGTTTCTTCTTCAGGAAAATGAAATGTCCAAATGACTAATATGATAGCAATAATAGCGATTGGAATATTAATGTAGAATAGCCAATGCCACGAAGCAAATTCTAAAATTCCGCCTCCTAATAATGGTCCAATAATACTTGAAATGCCCCATACGCTACCCACAATGCCCATTATTTTATATCGTAACGGTATTGCAAACGCTAATTTCGGCACAATTTGCGACAATGACATCAACACACCTGAGCCAAACCCTTGTATTACTCTTGAAATTATTAGCATAGTAAAAATGGTACTTAAACCTGACATTAAACTACCTATACTAAATAAAAGCAACCCAGCAATTGCGACATAAATAATTTTAAACCTTGAAAGTAATTCTCCTACTATCGGGTTCGCAATAACTAACGCGATAAAATATGCTGTAAATATTAAAGATATTAGATTTCCTGCATCTAAATCTTTCTTTATTGTAGGTAAAGCAAGTGAGATAATAGATGATTCTATAGCTGCCATAAACATGATTAAAATTAACGCTATTACTGTTACAATGGATTTCAAACGCATGATAGGCCTCCTTTTTTGAAAAATAAAATTTTCCGACTTATGTATATAAATATATTTTCAACTTTCAAATCATAACGATATTATTAATTCTAAACAATCCTCTATTAGAATGATTTGAGGAATAAAAAAAGCGGAGTCCCCTCCACCTTTCACAAAAAAACAAATTTACATAAAATATAAAATTGCAATCAAATGCAATATTGATGCTATGACAATAAAAATATGCCAAATCATATGGAAATAAGGTCTATTCTTTTGGGCATAAAACCATGCACCGATTGTATAAGATACTCCACCTAAGAATATGAATAAAATAAATATCCATGAGGTACGAATAAATATGATAGGCAGCAATATTATACCAACCCATCCCATTACTAAGTATACGATTAAACTTAGCCTATGATTGACATTAACTGCAATAGATTTATATAAAATACCCCACAGCGTTGTTCCCCATAGCAAAATAAAGACTGTCCAACCAATCCATCCACCTACTACTGTTAATAAAATCGGTGTATAGGTTCCTGATATTGCAACATAAATCATGCTGTGGTCAATAATTCTTAATATATATTTATGTGGCGTTTCATTCTGCATAGAATGATAAATTGTAGATGACATAAACATCATAAAAATTGAAATAACATAGATGGACATACTTACCGAACCTAAAGTACCGTTCATAATGTAACTATGAACTGCCGCATACGGTAAAACTAGTAATGTTAATAACGCTGCTACACCATGAGATGCTGCATTACCAATTTCTTCTCCAAACGATAATGGAATGATATCCTTAAATGTTTCTACAATTGTGTCATTAGCCTTTTTTCTTGATTTGGACATCATAGTCACCGCCTACCATTAAATTAATCCCATTCTACGTAAATCTTCTGTTGCAGTAGCAACACTGTCTTTACCTTCTTTATTTTTAAGAGGTGAAAACTCTTCTTCTCGAGGTACTTGTAGTGTTACAAAACTTGTTCCATATGTGAATATATCGAAATAGAACAATTCAAATTTCAAAGTTGATTGTTCAATAATTCCAAAGTTTTCATCTAATTGTTTTAGATTTTTTACAGCCAAATGATAAGGTAATTCACGATTTACTGCGTTTAAAATAAAACCAAGTTTGAAAGCGTGAATGCCAATGTTAGCATTATTAAATTGATTTGCAACTTCTGGATCTAACTCCGAATACTCCAAAACAGTATCTTTACAATCTACATTAACTAGACGTCCAACACTTTCACCTGGATTTGGTTGAATTGTTTTTGACGTAATATCATAATCATGTTCAACAGTAAACCCTGCAAATAAAGGATCTAATACTTTCACTAAAACATTGTCTATGTTATTTAAGAAAATATATTTAACGCCATTATTTGACATTTTTTCCAAGAATCCTGCTTTATCTAATGATTTAAATACACCACCGTTACCATTTGGTGTTTCCATAATACGACCTTGCTGATTTAAAATTAATTTACCTTCTTCGCTAAGCGCTACAATATTGTCTTGTTTAAAGAAATGAATCGATTCTTTTTCATAGCCAAAGTAATCATGCGCTTCAAAATATTGTAATGTTTCTTCATGGTTAATATCACTTGTCATAATATACCATTGAATCACATGGCCAGTTTGTTGCTGCAACTGCTTTAATTGCTTTGCTTGCAGTTCAAATAAACTAACACCTTCAATTTCAAATGACCCTTTTGGCCCTTTATAACCAAGTCGTGTACCTTGTCCGCCAGCCATTAAAAGAACTGCAAACTGTCCTTCTTTAATAGCTTGTAACCCTTTTTCTTCCAAACGTTTAATATCTTCATCTTTAAATTTTGATTTCACATCGTATTTCACTTCTGAAACTGAAGATACATCATCAATTGTTTTCTTATTGATATATAAATCATTATATAATTTAGCAATAAATTCTAAATCTAAAGAAGACACCTTCTCTTCTAACGCTTCTTTTTCATTATTGCTCATTAATTTTTCATACTCACATAAATGATTTTGCTTATATTTAGCTAATTGATTTTTATCTAGCATTTTATGCCTCCTGATGAGTTTGTATCATTTTTCATTAAAAAAACTTAGTATTCCAATTGCTTATTATATCATTGATGAAAGGTTGAAATAAAACATAAACTGTCCCTACCATTAATGCAGTCGCTAAAGATAAGTCTACAAGTCCACCCGTTTTAAATTGTATAGGGAACCTAACATTAAATGGTAATGGATAAAATAACTTAACGCCCTTAGGTGTCATCATATCAAGTATAACATGTGACAATAAACCAATTATAATAGCTACCATATAATAACTAGGCGTTTGTATGATATGTAATAAAATCGTTATGATTCCTATAAATAATATTGAATGTGTAAAGGTTCGATGACCAAAAATTAATCTTATTAAAAAACTAGCCAACTTAAATCGTCGTCCAATTTTACTTTGCGTGTGACATATATCCGGTAACAAACTAGCTATTGTAGCTAAAATTATAATTGTTACTGAAGAAAAAATATCTGTTTGAAAGTATTGCGTTGTAATTGCCCCAACGAGCATACCGCATGATGCATGTGTTTTTCCTGTCATAATCGTTCTCCTTAAGTATACGTATTTTACCATATTTCCACCAAAAACACGAACATATTTTCGTGTCAAATTCATTAGTATGACACAATTTAAAAAAGTATCACATAAAGTCTTGAAAACGATTACAAAATCGTTTATGATATATTTACAAAATATTTAAAGGATGTGTTTGAATAATGGCAATGACAGTAAAGAAAGATAATAATGAAGTGCGTATTCAATGGAGAGTTGCTGATATCAAAATTCCTACAAGTGAAATTAAAAATATTACACAAGACCAAGATATTCACGCAGTTCCTAAACTAGATAGCAAAGATGTATCTAGAATCGGCTCAACATTTGGTAAAACAAATCGCGTTATTATCGATACTGAAGACCACGAATACATTATTTATACTCAAAACGATCAAAAAGTTTACAATGAATTAACTAAATAAATTGTATAAAAAAATCATTCATGATTGAGGGCTTCATGAATGATTTTTTTGATTCATTTTAAACAAGCAGAGACATACACAACATCATAAACATATACGAAAGGACAACTGTTTCCCCAAATTTTAACAGTTGTCCTTTTCCATATATATTTACAACAAAAGATGTGCCATCAAAGAAATAATCGGCAATGTGATAATTGTTCTGATTAAGAAAATCATAAACAATTTGCCAATACTTACAGGAATCTTTGAACCTAGTATGACGCCACCTACTTCAGACAAGTAGATTAATTGTGAAATACTAAGCGCACCAATAACAAAACGAGTTATATCATTTTGTACACCTTCAATTAATATAGAAGGTAAAAACATGTCAGCAAAACCAATAATTATCGTTTGGGAAGCTTGTGCCGCTTCCGGTATTTGCATTAACTCTAAAAATGGCACAAATGGTTTACCTAAAATAACGAAAAACGGTGTGTAATTCGCAATAATTGTAGCGATTGTACCAATACTCATTACGACTGGTAAAATAACAAACCACATATCTACGACTGTTTTTAAACCAGATTTAAAAAAGTCAATAAATCCTGGCGCTTTAATACCTACTTCTGTTGCGGTATCAAACCCATGTCTCAATGCACTTTTACCTTCTGGCAATGCTTCCGTACGCGCACTTTCAGGTACTTCTTTAGCATATTCATCAGGAATTTTATTCAATGGCCAAATTCTTGGCATAATGACAGCTGCAACAAGACAAGATACGATAACAGACAAATAGAAAGCAAAAAATTGATTTTGCATGTGTACTGTTTCAGCAACAACGATGGCAAACGTTATAGAGACAACACTGAATGTCGTTGAAATAACTGTTGCTTCACGGCGAGAATAGTACCCCTCACCATATTGTCTACTTGTAATTAGCACACCAACTGTCCCATCTCCAATAAATGATGCTAAGTTATCTACTGTCGAACGTCCAGGTAATGTAAATAAAGGTCTCATAACAGGTCTAAAAATTGGACCTAACATCTCCAACAATCCATATTCCATTAATAACGGTAAAAATAATGCTGCAAATAAGAATACCGCTACTAATGTTGGCAATAAACTTGAAAATAATAGTCCGCCTGTTTCATCTGAATATATTACTTTTGAACCAATACGTAAAAATGTCATCCATGCAAATATCACTGCTAGTATACGTAAAATTAACCATCCGATTCTTACGTTAAAAGCATTATTCATTAAACCATCAGGTTTCAATTTATCTTTTAAAATAGTTGAACAAATCAACGTTAAAATACCTGATAAAGTAATTATCGTCACAATTAATATTGGCATAACACCACCTAATGCATCTTTAAGTACACCAGCTAAGAATGCAACTGGTAATGTTGTTTGCTTTTGACCATCTTGTTCAACCGGTATAGGTATTAGAAATAACAAGATACCTATTAAAGACATCGTGATAAATTTAAGTCTCCCAATGACTATCTCTTTCCTTGAAAAGCTATCCATAAAATCAATCCGTTTCTCTATGTATTCGTTTTAAGTATATACAATATTCTATTCATTTAACAATCATATTTCATATCAATTCAATGCCTAAAATGTTTATGTATGCAAAATAATGAATAATTACAGTAATTAAATATACGCTATTCTTGCTGTTTTTTCAAGGTGAATTCTAAAAAAGGTTAAGTACAATTTTAACATTCGTACTTAACCTTTAAATTAAAAAGCGATATTTATTATTTCATTCTACGTAATAATATTAAGAAGTATGGTGCACCTATAATTGCAATGATAACACCCACAGGTATATCAAGTGGTGGATGTAATCCACGAGCCAAACCATCGCCAAACGTTAACAATATTGACCCTATTAATCCTGACATGATAATGACATGTAGTGTTTTATTCCCTATTAGTTGTCTCGCTATATGTGGTGCAATTAAACCTAAAAAGCTAATACCACCTACTACAGATATTGCAGATCCAGCTAATACTACTGCTAATATTAATAACAGCATTTTGATTGTCTTAACTTTTAAACCAAGCGCCGTAGCAACAGCATCACCTAAGTTTAATACATCTAATTGATAACATAATAAAATGATAATTGGAATTGTAATTATAAACCAAGGCAATATCGTATAAATATTAGACATATCATGTCCATATAAACTACCTGTTAACCAAACTAGCGCTTTATTCGCTTCTAATGGATTTCTAATTAATAAAAATTGAACGATTGCCGTACATATGGCACCAATAGCCAAACCAATTAAAGCCAGCTTCGAACCTTTAACGTCATACCTAGAAATTAAAAATGATAAAAATAAACTTACAGCAAATGCACCTAAAAATGAGCCAATGGGTAACACGAATAATGGTGCTGTTGGAAAAATCATAATAATGATAACAGCTGCCAAACTTGCACCTTTAGAAATACCAATGACGTCTGGTGAGGCTAACGGATTTCTAATTACGGCTTGGATAATCGCCCCTGATATTGCAAGACTACTACCTATAATAATTCCAAGTAACGTTCGTGGAATACGATACTCATTTAAAATAAAGTCATCTTGCGTAAATATTCCTTTTATTGCATCAATCGGATGAATCATTACTGACCCTACGCATAAACTGATGAAAATACTAATAATTAAAAGGATTACTATTAAACTATAACGACGTATCAATTTTGCTGTCATCATATTCTTTTCACCCCTCTAATTGTTATAAATAAGAAGTAAAGTGCACCTACGAATGATGTAACAATACCTACTGGTGATTCATAAGGATACGTAATTAAGCGACTTAAAACGTCAGATAGAAGTAATAAATTCGCACCTATAATAAATGTTAATGGAATCATCACTAGATAATTCTTACTTACGTATCGTTTAACGATATGTGGCACGATTAAACCAACAAATCCTATTGGCCCAGCTACTGATACAGACATACCCGTAAGTATAATTACTAATAGCCCTATTATAATTCGAACTTTATTAATATTTTGTCCTAAACCTTTAGCAATATCATCGCCGAGTTCCATAATTGTTAATTGTCTTCCAATAAAGATAGTTACAATTAAAGCCCCAATAATCCATGGTAATATTGTTAAAATTTCATCCCATTTCATACTTGATAGTGAACCGACAAGCCAAAACATGACCTGCTCGTTTGAGTTTTCATTCAAAATAATGATTCCCTCAGTCATACTGCTAAAAAATAAATGGATTGCCATACCAGCTAAAGCTAATTTAATTGGTGTCATTCCTTTTGTAGCACCTGAAAGCGTGTAAACAGTTAAACCACCTACAAACGCACCAATTACCCCTAAATATAGCGCATAATATTCTAACGAAGGAATAATAATAGTTACTAAAACAATGACGAATGATGCACCAGAACTAACACCAAATATTTTTGGAGATGCAAGTGGATTTCGTGTCATCGCTTGCATTAGTAATCCTGATACAGCTAAAGCACCACCAATAAATAGCCCTGCTATCATACGTGGCATGCGTACATTATGTAATAAAAATGACGCTTTTGTATCGGTATGACCAGAAAGATAGTGTACGATATCGCTAAAGTTAATTTTTGATGAACCAATCGCCATATTTAAATAAACACAAATAAAAAGAAAGCACACACTCACAATATACGTGAGTGTTGTGCGCCTTTTTCTTTTATAATCTATAGCGGATTGGCTACTAATTTGTTTAATAGCCATTTACTTCCACCTTACTTTTGTTCTTTTTTTGATAATTCAACAAGCTCTTTAGCCATTTCTTCTGAAGAAATTAAACCACGAGATCTTGCCCAAACATCACGGTCGACAATATCAACACGATTATTTTTAACTGCATTTAATTTTTTCCAAGTTGCATCTTCTTGTAATTTTTTGAATTCAGGCGAATCTTTTTTAGCATGATCTGTCATGATAATCATGCGTTCTGGATTCAAGTCAGCTAAATGCTCAGTGTCTAATTGTAAGTAAGGTCCTTTCAAGTATTTACTTAAACCTTTTGTTACATCGTCACTTAACGCATTTTTAAATCCTAGTTCTGTTAAAAATTGACCAACATATGAATAATTTGGATGTGCTAATAATCCAGCTTTAGCTACAACTGCTGGAAGTACTTTTTGATTTCTATCAAATTTAATTTCTTCTTTATATTTTTTGATTAATTTATCATGTTCAGCAAGACGTTTTTCGCCTTCTTTTTCTTTATCTAAAGCTTTAGCGATTGTCTTGAATGCATTGATATTTTGTTTGTAGTCACCATCAAAACTCTTTAATGATAATGTTGGTGCAATTTTATTTAATTCTTTATTGATACCTTTATGTCTACTGCTATCAGCGATGATTAGATCTGGTTTTAATTTACTAATTTCCTCTAAGTTTGGCTGTTTACGTGTACCTACAGATGTGTAATCCCCAATTTTTTCTCTAACTGGTTTGATAATACGATTTTTCTTACCATCATCAGCAATACCAACTGGTTTAACATCTAATGCTGCTAATGCATCTGCAAATGAGTATTCTAATACAACGATACGTTTTGCATCTTTAGGTACTTTTACTGTACCATTTTCATCTTTTACTGAAATTGTATCTTTAGTTGATGCTTCTTTTTTACTATCAGTATTTCCACAAGCCGCAACTAAAAATAAGGCAACTATTAATCCCAATATACTAAAAGTTTTTAGACCTCTCATCGTTCCACTCCTTAATATGTATAAACTTCATTTATTATTTTATTGATAACAATTATCATTGTCAAGTAGCGTTCTATATTTTTATTTATCTAAAGTGTCATACTAAACCTATTTACAACCTAGCGATTTTTTAAATTGTCAGTTTAACCGTTACACTGTCATAAATACTTTGGTGAATTACACAGACCATCAATCTCTTCTACAAACAATCCTTACATTCTTTTTACACCATCACTTTTATATAAATTAAATACTTAACTCAACTCATCGTAAAATCCATAATTGAGACAAATTTCATCTCCAAAAATATTACTATCACACGTCCTTAATGGACATTCATGCCTCACAAATCAATAAATAGCTATTCGTTTATATATAGAAAAAAGCCCAAGTTGTATAGTGTCGACATATATAAATATGCCTCTCATTAATACAACTTAGACTTATTTTATAGCGTTAATATTGATTTACCATTGCAGGTGATTGGACATCGAAGTTTTGAAGTAGCGTATCAATCTTTGAATCTTCAACATAAATTTTATGTAAATTTTTCATATACATCGAATGTGATAATGCCTCGTAATTTAAAGAAAAGTTAATATGATCGCCTACTTGATAATGTCCTTGACCATTCAAATCAAGCATTAAATGGTCACTCGAAGCACCTAAAATATTAATATATTGATCCATTGGATAAATATTATCGACTTTGGTATCTAAATATCCTATATCAACAATTGCTTGTAAGAAAGATTCATGTGTTGTGGCATTAATACGTGGCTTAATTTCTAGAATTTCTGCTTCTATCGTAATGGCATCTTGATATAACATTGCAATTGTTTGATTAGTCGTTGTATCAACACCTCTAAACAGTGTTTCGCCAATTCTCAATTCATTTATCTTACCTAGATCATTATATAAAAGTTGTGGCAACATACTCGAATTGCCACCTGAAATAATTTTCAAACGATATCCTATTTCTCTTTCAACAGCCGTAACAAATCTATTAATCATGAAAATATCGTCATCTGATGGCGCATCTGATTTGAAGCACATAAAGTTAAATGCTAAGCCAACGAAATGAATATTTTTTAAATGAATGATTTTTTTAATATATTCTAAAACGTCGTATGTAAGTACACCTTCTCTACTATCTTTCCAATCAACCATTAGTAAAATTTTATGTTTTTTACCTAAAGATTCCGCTACTTCGTTTATTTTATATATTGTGGATAATTCAGTCTGAATACTCATATCCACTTTTTCAATCATCATTGGTATATCTTGTTGTGCAGGCGTACGTATTAATGTATACGACAAATCTTCATCATCAATTTGAACGATATTATCTAATCTTGATTCTGCAACATGCGTAATACCTAAATCTTTTAAACTATTTACAATCATACGATCTCCAGCTATACATTTAATCACTGGCGTAAATTGCATATTTTTATTTTGAAAAATTGTCTGGAGTACTTTGGCGTTGTATTTAATTTTCGATATATTTATGCTCACATGTGCCATATAGTACTACACCTCTTTTTTTATCGGATTATCTAATTCTATATTTAAATACTGCTTAACTTTATTTTCCATTCTCATATTTAGCAAAGCTTTAACTGTTATTTTAGGTCCAAATAATATTTCTTTTAATACTTTAGCATGTGGTCTTGCAGGGTCAATCGCATGAGCAACTTTCTCTTGCACTATTTTAAACAATGATGCTTCATCAACACATTCATATTGATTAAAATGATGAATTAATTCTGCCATTTGATTTTGAATAACTGCATGTTGGAATTTCGCAATAACCGCTTCAATAGAATCTGCAATTAAACTATGATTAGTAATATCGATATCTGGCACCTGATGTTTTAATGTAGTTATATCAATTCTCGAGCCACCTAGATCTCTAACTAAAAATCGAATATCAAAATGCGGCCCTAAATTTACGACTGTATTTTGCATATGTGCTTCTAATGCAATTCCATACTCTTGAATAAAGGCTATTAATGGTGTAATTAATGCTTCTGAATATCGATCTATAAACGTTGTAATGCTTTCTTTAGTAATACCTTGATTCAGCCACTCTAAGTAACTATCAACAATTACCTTTTGATCGATTGGATTTTTATTCACTAGGCATGCGCTAACAATCGTTGCCCCATGTCCATCAATTTCAGGCTTTTGTCTAATAATACATGCAAGTTGACGTGCAATATCTTTGTCAACATTTGCATATTCACCGAATGGTTCCATTGCAACTTTTAATTCTGGATACTGATTTAACAAACCCTGTAAGGCATAACTCAATTTAGGTCCATCTACAGTAGTTACGGTTGAAACCGTTCTAACAGCACTCGTCGCCTGAGCATTTACAGGTAATTTAACATGATATGGTTTATCGATGAGTGACATAGTTCTAAATGACAAGGTAGCCTTTGAAGCTACAGTAAACGGGGTTGGTATTAATATTTTATTAGCAATCCACTGTTCAAAATACTGATCTATTGTGTGGTCATATTGCCAAGGGTGTACAAATATTGCACGGTAATCTTCACTTTTTAAACCTAAACTTTTTAAAAATACACGAATTTGATTATGATATTCCGGAATGACTTCATCAACGATAAATTGATCATCACCATTCATTGATGTACAAACTATATAATCTTTCTCAATCAACATAATTTTTAATGGAATTTCTTTTTCAAATTCAGGTGCATAAGCACGTACTTCTTCCATCGTTAATGGTAATTTCGTTTTCGTTAAAGGATGTGTTGGATGTCCTTCTGGTACCAAACTTTCAGAATATGTTAAATCGTCTGTCATACCACTATCTTTAATATGTTGTAACCATGCAAAGAAATTTATATTTTCTGGTAATCTTGAAAATTTGAAACTTTGGCTAATCAATGTCTGCCTATGAGACATTTGTTTATATGTTTCAACTAAACTATCTCGACTGTGTATTAACTCATTTCGTAATTGCGCGGTAATAGGGATTTCAAAATCATTATTTAATACATCTAACAATCCTTCTAACGTAATAATTAAAGATTTTTCACCTTTATTTAAATATGTGATATCCCCTTTAAATTCATAGCGTTCTAAAGCACTTTTTCTTTCAACTTCAATAGTTAATACATGCATATGATATTGTATCTCAATCATTGATTCTTTATCCTTATACGTCACAAATGTTTGTTCGGGATAAATACGTTCTTTAATGATTGCATTAATTACGCGGTATTGAATATTTCTATCGGCTTTAGTCCATTCAAGATATACCATGCTTACTTTCCTCCAACTTTAACTTCAACTTTCTATTTATTATATAAAATATCAGTGTAATGCATATAGTACTTATTCCCATTATTGTAAAAGTTCTAACAATGCCAAATATGTCTGCGCATATGCTCATTAAAAGACTTCCCAATGGAATCATACCTCTATCCATCATAATAATACTTAGTACTTTGCCTCGTTCATAGTCTTTAACATTATTTTGAAAATAAACACGATTTGTCGTACGTGCCCATTGACTAAATAGTCCTATCAGTGTAATACATGCAAACATGATGACGATATTATGAAATACAACGCCTAACAAAGCGAAGCCAAACAAAAGCGAACTCAAATAATACATGTTCACCATTTCAATATATTTCAACACTTTAGGTAAAACGAGTGTCGCAACAATACCACCAATTGCACACATTGTCATCGCAATACCAAATATTTCAGATTTCCCTGGAAATACTTTATTGGTTAAAACTGGCAATAGTGTTGTATATGAAAAACCAGTCGCCATAATTAATAGGGATGTAATAAATATTTGACGTCCTTCCAGATGTATTTTGAAATAGTCTATTATGACTTTTAAAGACGTACATTGTGACGCTTCCTCTGGCATTTTTGTCACTTTAAAATGTAATGGTAAACATAATACAACCGCAATCAAATAACAAATGGATTGTGCTAAAAATGTCGTGGGTGCATGATAAACTGCTAAAATCACACCTGCAATAGCAGGACCTATTGAACGACAAATATTTATAATGAACGAATGAAATGATACTGCTTGTGTCGTAGACATTTTGTCAGACAAATCTGGTAAAATAGCTTGCCTTAACGGTGTCTCTACAGCACTTAAAATGCCTCTTAATATCGCATATATGATGATGACGATAATTGGAACTGCAGTAAAACTGTAAGTAAGTGCACATAAAATCGCAGTTACCAAAAACGAGGATGTTATCGTAATTCTTAATAACCTGCCTTTATCATATTTATCGGCAATCGACCCTGCCCATACACTTAATAACAAAATTGGTACAAGTCTGCAAAAATTGACAATCCCTAGATAAACTGCGTTATGATAAGTGGTAAGCACAAACCAATTTAGCCCTATTTGTCCAATCCAATTACCTAAAAATAGTAGAAAAGAGCTGCTAAAAAAATATTTTGTCATAAAACTTCCACCCGTATTATGTTGATAATAAGAATCATTATCATTAATATGGATTATACAAATCAATCTTGCTTTTGTAAAATATTTCATAGAGGTGAATTATGAATTTGAAGTTAACTTTTAAAGAACAAATTTTAAAATTAAATAAAGAAGAACAAGAAACATATTTATTTTTACAACAACATGATCGTGATTGGGCGAGTATTTTCAAAGAGATGATTTTACAAGGTCGAGACAAAATCACTCAACGATTAGTCACTTCTATGCATCGAGAAAATCTAGTTGAAGCTAAATCTCGTAGTGAGATTTTATCTAGTACTGTTTTGAATACATTAGACATACACACACCTAACATGCTAGAAATTCAATTTCCACAATCTGATCGAACTTTATATGCACCTATTACGGGTGAACATGCCTTTGATCGAATTGATGTTGAAGGTCCTTTTTACATTAGATATAATCGCGATCATACGATTGCACGTGTACAACATCCAAATGAAATTCTTGACTGTATTTTAGTTGAAGCACCTCATTTAAAAAATGAAGCCAGCGAACAATTTCAGCAAGATTTAATAAATAGTGCTAATAATATGACATTTGCGATTAGCTATCAAGCATTAACGATGCAACATGATAATGCACCTTTATTTAATATTATCGAAAGTGATAATGATCGTTACTTACGTTCGGAACAAGCTGTTATCGAAGGACATCCGTTACATCCAGGTGCAAAGTTACGCAAAGGTTTAAATGCATTACAAACATACCAGTATTCATCAGAATTCGGGCAACCAATTGAATTAAAAGTCATACTGCTTCATGACAAATTAAGTAGAACAATGTCACTTAATGAAGATTATGATGCAACAGTGCGACGACTCTTCCCTAATTTAATTGACCAATTAGAAAATGAATTCTCGAAGAAAATTAATTTTAGCGAATACCATGTCATGATTGTTCATCCTTGGCAATTAGATGATGTATTACTTTCTGATTATCATGAAGAAGTAACTCAAAATGCGATTGTTGTATCAAAGCACACCTTGACTTATTATGCAGGTTTATCATTTAGAACATTAGTACCGAAATGTCCAGAAAAGTTACCACATATAAAATTGTCGACAAATGTTCATATAACAGGTGAAATTCGTACATTATCCGAACAAACGACACATAATGGTCCCTTAATGACACGCATTTTAAATGATATTCTAAGAAGCGATGCAATTTTCAAACGTTATGCATCAAACATTATTGATGAAGTTGCTGGCATTCATTTTTTTAATAATCAAGACGAACCGGAAAATCAAACTGAAAAAAGTGAACAATTAGGAACTTTATTTAGGGAAAACATATACCAAATGATTCCGCAAATTGTCACACCAATGATACCTTCAAGTTTAGTTGCATCCTATCCATTTAACAATGAACCACCTGTTGTAACGCTAATCAAACGATATCAGTCAACAGCAGGACTATCTTCATTTGAAACATCAGCAAGATGGTGGATTGAAACTTATAGTAAAGCATTACTTGGTCTTGTCATTCCATTAGTGACAAAATATGGTATTGCTTTAGAGGCACATCTACAAAATGCGATTGCAACATTCCAAGAAGATGGCCTATTAGAAACGATGTATATAAGAGACTTTGAAGGTTTAAGAATTGACAAAGCACAATTGAATGAAATGGGGTATGATACTTCTCATTTCCATGAAAAATCTAGAATTCTTACTGATTCTAAAACTTCTGTCTTTAATAAAGCTTTTTATTCAACCGTACAAAATCACTTAGGTGAATTAATTCTAACGATATCTAAATCATCGACTGGCTCAAATTTAGAAAAACAATTATGGACTATTGTTCGTGATGTATTAGATAATATTTTTTATCAAATTGAACATTCTACGCATCAATTCAATAAAGTAAGTGATGCCCGCATAAAAGAAATTAAAGCTACCATGTTTGCATCAATGATTGATTATAAATGTGTTACAACGATGCGCCTTGAAGATGAGGCACATCATTATACTTATATAAAAGTTAATAATCCTTTATATCGCGAAGAATAGAAAGAACTTTATGGATTTGCGATTAGCATTTCACCTTTGACAAGATTTGCTACCATCAATTAAAGCAAAATAATTACACGAAGCATGCAATCTTAACGTTTGAATAATTATATAAAGCAACGCAAAAAAGCTCGGCACTTATAAGCGCCGAGCTTTTTTATTAAATGACTTATTGTAAACCTTGTCTTTCTTGGTTATTATTGTCATTATTTTTTTCGTGTTTTTGTTTCCATTCTTTTTGAGTCATTACATCGTCAACTTGCATGTTAACTTCAACAACATCTAAACCAGTAATATATTTAACTTGTTCTTTAACTAATTCAGTTACTTTACGGAAAATTTTAGGTGCTGATTCACCATATTCTAAGATTACTTTTAAGTCAACAGCAGCTTGTTTTTCGCCAACTTCTACTGATACACCTTGTGTTACGTTGTTACCACTTGAGAATGCATTAGTGAATGTATCAGTTAAGCCACCTTTCATGTCTAAGATACCTTTAACTTCGCGTGCAGCGATACCAGCAATTTTTTCAACAACTTCATCAGAAAATGTTAATTTATTTTTGAATTGAGGTTCTTGATTTTGTTCTTGTTGTTTTTGACGTTCTTCTCTTTCTTTTTCGTTAACACCAGTTTGATTATCGTATGCTTGTTTTGCTTTATTGTTATCTACAGTCATAATAAATTCTCCTTTTACTTGTTGATTTTTTTATATTTTTTTAATTAAATTCTAAATTGATGAATTAACTCCATCTATTTAAAAAATTCATAAAATCTTGCTTACGGTCTTTCATATACCCAATACCTAATCCAATTAAACATAATACGATGATTAGTATTGTTTTCCAAAATCCTAGCGTTAAGAATAAAATAGCAATCAATAGAAACGCTAAGAAACCAATGATTCTCCATTTGAAAGTTTTTAATAAATTAATAACTTGTTGTGTAGAGTCTTGTCCGTTTTGGTTATGATTGTTAGCCATGATATACCTCCCTTACAACACTCGTGGACCAGAAGTTTTCTGATCTCTCACATTAACTTCTAACTTTCGTACTGGCATTTCAGTGAAATGTTCAACATTTTTCTTAACATCAGCACGAATGGCTTCTGTCAATGATTGTACTTGAACATTATTCGGTACGAAGAAATCAGTTTTAATGTCGATATAAGATTTATTTTTTTTGTTATATAGTTTTGCAACTACATTTGGTTGTCTTACTTGATCATATTTTGCAACTGTATCAAATGCTGTTTTTTCAACCGCTTTTCTAGACACATAAATATGTCCATCATCAAAATCTTTGTATAATCCAGGTTTTCGATGTGTAGGTTTGAAGATACTAAATACTAGAATAAGACCTATTAATATTAATAGTGCAGCAAGCGAAATTAGCAATGGTTGGAACCATTCAAATTGTAGGAAGTAATCTTGATATTCAGTAATACGACCATCTTGTATATACATGAATAAAAGGAATCCTACAATGACAACTATTAATAAGCCAAGGATAAAGTTTTTAAGTCGTTTCACCCCTAACGACACCTCCTTAGTTAAAGTTAAATTAAAAAACATATTAAATATGTACCCATCTAATAATTCGTTAAACCTAATAAATTAATAACTTTAAATTTATTTTTAATATATAAGATGAAGTACCATTTTAGTAATCTATTCCCTAGTTTTTGTTAATAAAACCTAAATTTTAATTAATTTTCGTCAATATGTTTTGATGAGCGATATTCTAAAATGTCAGGATCTCGATGTTTAATTAGAACTTTGTTACTATTTCTAGGTTTTTCTTCACTAAGTGATTTTAAAAGTGACCATATCATCGCGATAATAACTACTGAAAATGGTAATGCTGCAATAATTAATAAATTTTGAATCGCTTGTGTTCCACCTGTGTAAATCATAATAATGGCAAATAGTGCCATAATAATACCCCAACTTACTTTTACAAATGATTTCGGATTAATATCACCGCTAGAACTTAACATGCCTAAAACATATGTTGAAGAATCAGCAGATGTAACAAAGAAAATCATGATAACAATTAAAGTAACTAAACTTAATACAAACCCCATTGGATAATGTTGTAAAGTCGCAAAAGTGGCTGTCTCTGTTGCAGCTTTAGCAATGTTAGCAATATGATTATCTTGCAAGTAAATTGCTGATGCGCCGAAAACCGCAAAGAAGATAAAACATACGAGCGCTGGTACGAAGAGCACGCCTAAGATAAATTCTTTAATCGTACGTCCCTTTGAAACACGCGCGATAAATATGCCTACAAATGGTGCCCACGATACCCACCAAGCCCAATAAAAGATTGTCCAATTTTGTAACCATTGAAATTTTTGACCACCCGATGGAATACGCAAACTCATACTAAAGAAATTTGCAATATAATTACCTAATCCATTAGTAAATGTATTTAAAATGTATAGTGTAGGTCCAACAATGAATAAACCAACTAACACAACAAAGGCTAATAACATGTTGATATTACTCAACGTTTTAATACCTTTATCAATACCTGACCACGCTGACCATGTAAATAAAATAGTCGCAACAACAATTAGAATAACCTGCATCGTAAAATTACTCGGTACATTAAATAAAAAATGTAAGCCTTCGTTTATTTGCAAGGCACCGAAACCTAACGTTGCAGCGACACCTGTTACAGTAGCAATAACCGCTAAAACATCAATCGCACCTCCTAAAGGTCCGCGCATCGCTTTTTCACCTAATAATGGTGTTAATGTTGCACTGACTAAACCAGGATAGCCTTTATGAAAGCTAAAATATGCAAACACAAGTGCAACAATACCGTAGACTGTCCATGCATGAATCCCCCAATGGAAAAATGAAAACTGCATCGCATCATTTATTGCAGATTGTGTCCCAGCTTTGTGTATCGGTGTTAATTTAAAAGCATGACTGATTGGCTCAGCTGTTGTCCAAAATACAAGTCCTATTCCCATACCAGCACTAAATAACATTGCAAACCATGATGGTAACGAAAACTCTGGGTCTTCGCCTTCTTCACCTAATGTGATAGATGCGTATCTTGAAAATAAAATATACACACAGACAAACAAAATAACTAACACAAGCAACAAATAATACCACGAAAAATGTAACGCTATGAATGTAGTAATATTTTGCGTGAGCGTTTCTAACTGTTTCGGAAATATTGCACCAAAAGCAACGAATATTGTACATATCGCTAATGATACCCAAAACACAAGACTTACTGATTTATTTCTCATAAATACAAACCCTTTCTATGTAATGGTTAGCACATACCCATAACTGCTACATTTTAATCATTTATAATTTTATAAAGAGTCAATTAATAACACTTTATCTTTTAAAAATCATATATTAATAAACTTTCTATTGAATACTTTTGGTTACGAAAAATTCAATATTTATACTTGCAGAAGATTTTTGTTGTCACTTTAAAACAATCATTATTAAATCGTGATAGCTATCTTTCTGTTGATCTTTTCGACTAAAAATAAAAAACGAGCCACCTTACACAGTTTTCACTGTATAAAGCGACTCTATATACTTACTTATAAATTAATCACTAGTTTCCCTATCATTGATTGTTGTTCTAATAGTTGATGTGCACGATATAAGTTTTCAGGAGACAAGCCATCAATAACTTTCGTCGTTGTAGGCTGGTAAGTACCCGCTTCTATATTTTTGGTAATATCTGCTAAATACTCATGCTGTTTAATCATGTCTGGCGTATGATGAATTGGACGTGCA
The DNA here is from genome assembly GCF_000236925.1 of Staphylococcus argenteus. Lineage (NCBI taxonomy): Bacteria > Bacillati > Bacillota > Bacilli > Caryophanales > Staphylococcaceae > Staphylococcus > Staphylococcus argenteus. The sequence goes on from NC_016941.1 coordinate 2,207,191, forward strand.
AACATAAACTCATGAGTAAATGTAATACTTTTTGATTTTAAAGCATTCAAATCTTGATTTTCATTAAAAGCGACAATAGTTGTGATATGTCCTAACGGTTTAACTAATTGGATCATAGTATCGTAATACATATCACTATCGAAAGTACAAAATATGTAGTCTACCAACGAGATGTCATTTTCTTCAAACTGACTTACTAAATTTTCTCTATGATTTAATACGATATCTGCGCCCATCTTTTCGCACCAATCTGTTGTTTCTTGTCTTGACGCTGTTGTAATGACTGTTAAACCATATCGTTTAGCAATTTGCGTAGCAATACTTCCTACACCACCAGCACCATTAATGATCAAAACTGATTTTCCTTCATTTTCAGAAGGGTCATGAGAAATTCTAAATGTATCAAAAAAAGTTTCATAAGCCGTAATACCAGTCAACGGTAGACTAACCGCTTCTTCAGCCGAAATATTTTGAGGTGCCTTTGCTACAATTGTTTCTGGTACTAACTGATACGTTGCATTGGATCCTTGTCTATCTGGTGAACCAGCATAAAATACCACATCACCTTGACTAAATAGCGTTACATCTGGTCCAACCGCTTCAACTGTACCAACAGCATCGAAGCCAAGTACACGTGGTGCTTGAGTAACTTCCATTTGTCGTTGCTTCGTATCTACTGGATTGACGCTAATACTAATCACTTTAACTAAAATTTCATCGTTTTGCGGCATCGGTATATCTTGTTCATATTCTTTAAATAAATTTCCTTCTTCTAATTTAAAAGGTTTCTCAAATCCTATCATTTTCATATTGCTTCACCTCGTATATGAACTTTATTTTCATTATACAAAATAGAAGCCACGTGTGCTCATATCACAACACAATGACTTCTTTTTGTTTGATAAAATAAGGGCAACTTTTGATTTTGATGATAGACTACCATTGCAATGACATATCTTTCAAAAGTTTCGATTTAAACGGTGACTTACTGATACATGACTTTCAATAAATTCAAATTAGACTAGAATACTCATTTATAGTTTGCCTATTACCGATTTCGATTTGTCAGCCTTATTTACCTTTATTATTCTGTAACTTTAATCACTTGCTTACCAAAGTTTTCACCAGTGAATAAATTTTTAAACGCACGTGGTGCTTGTTCGAATCCGTCTTCAACAGTTACTTGTGACTGAATTTTGCCTTCTTGAACCCATTTTGCGAGTTGCTCACTTGCAACTTTAAAATCATTAGCAAATTCTGACACTAAGAAGCCTCTCATCATAACTTGCTTTTTAATAAGTGTCCCTTGAATTCGAGGACCAATATCTTCTTCAGGATGATTATATGAAGAAATTGCGCCACAAACTGGTACACGCGCAAAACGATTCAAATGTTTAAATACTTCATCACCGACTGTACCGCCAACATTTTCAAAATAAACATCAACACCATCTGGTACAGCTTGCGCTAATTTTTTTGCAAAATCCGCTTTCTTATAGTCGATACCAGCGTCAAATCCCAATGTCTCCGTTAAATAATTTACTTTTTTATCGCCACCAGCTATACCTGCAACACGGCAACCCTTAATTTTAGCAATTTGGCCAACAACTGAACCAACAGCACCAGACGCAGCTGAAACAACTACAGTTTCACCTGGTTTAGGTTGACCAATATCAAGCAACCCATGATATGCTGTTTGTCCAGGCATACCTAAGACACTTAAATATAAGTCAAGGGGTACATCTGTCGTTGGCACTTTAGTAATTTGTTCAGCTTGGACTTGATTGATGATACACCAAGGTAACATACCTACAACGACATCTCCTGTTTGATAATCTTCATGTTTCGATTCGATTACCTTTGCAACGATATGACTGACAATCGGCTTACCAATTTCAAATGGTTGCACGTATGAATCCGCCTTAGTCATACGACCTCTCATATATGGATCAACTGAAATGTATAATGTTTGTACTAAAATACTATTATTTTCAAGTTCAGGCGTTGCAACTTCCTCGATTTTAAATGTATCATCTTGTGGCATACCTTCAGGGATTTTATTAAAAAGAATTTGTTTGTTTTGCATCACTAATCACCTTTCCATATTTAGAAACTTTTTTTATTTTGATTTCAGTTTAAGTATAAATAGCGTAATCGTGATGCTAGTATATTCTTAGTTGTTAGCTTTTGACTTAAACATTGGTTCTTATAACTTCATCCACATTATATTTCCTAAGTTTATGAATATAAAATATTTCGTCTTATAAACCTATATAATTAACTCGTATTCTAACTGGATGGTAATTGTTATTATTTTTTCCATAAAAAGTCAATTAGCTCGTTCGCAACGTTTTCGTTTTCATGTAGCTGGCTATGTTGCGCTGACTCACCTTCATATTTAGATTCTCGATAGCTTTTCGGACTATTTCCCAGTAAATATTTCAAAGATTTCGAAGAGCTGTTAGACACCCTACCGTCTGAATGTGTCCCATCTTTCAAATCACCATAAATATTAAGTACTTCTATATCTTTTCCTTTATAAATATCTTTTAAAACTCGCAACTGCTGATAAGGTTGATTCATTCGACTTGGTTTGCCATCTTTATCCACTGAAATTTCATTAACATCTTCATTCATATTTAAGACGCCGTTAAATGTGCCCGCAATATTCACTTGCTTGTTTAACTGTGGTAATGATTTGTTGTTACCATAAGTCATCATATATTGTGCGAATGTTAAATTCCCCATTGAATGACCAACAAAGTTAAATTTATCAAATTTGTATTCTGATTGTAGCTTTGTAAGTACATTTTTAAACCATGCGGCATTCTTATCTAAGTATCCTTGTTTATTATTTTCAAGTTCAATTTTCACAATTGGATTCACAGCATTTTTACTTATCTTCCCTTTAAAAGTAACTTCACCGTCTTTTGATACATAAGCAGTAATGACATCTTTAGTGACACCTCTTTTTTCTGCTTGTTTCACCATGAATTTTTCTGAGTTGGCGCTACCACCATATCCATGTAAGAATAAAGTAGGGATAGATTTTTTAACAAATTGCTGTTGTTGTAACTTATATGTTTGTTCTTGTCTTTGACTAAATACGACTGTAATGATACTACCTATAATAATAGCTACTGCTAATAATGTTGTACTGATAACAAAAATTTTCTTCACACTTTTAACTCCCATTCATATCTTTTCTATAAGTATAAAGGATGTGCTAATAAATGTCCTTTAGTTGATTTTGAATGCATCATTAACTTTTACGAACCTACTTTAAAGATTGCCATTTACATTACGATATCTTATTTTGGAATTCTTTTCTTTAACACTTGTAACCTTCATCTTAATAAGTGTAATACTTTGGAATATACAGCATATTTTATTTATGAATAATTAGCGGAACAAATATATGTATTGTATTTCTCAATATCTATCTTTTAAATTCCATTCTTCTAAAAAAAGACCTACCAGAATATGACTGATAGGCCTTTAAAAAATAATATTATTTAATTTCTTTCGTTTCAGCTAATTCTTTATACCAATAAGCACTTTTCTTAGGATAACGTTCTTGAGTTTCAAAGTCGACATAGAATAAACCATAACGTTTTTCATAACCGTTTGACCATGAGAATACATCCATTAATGACCAAATAAAGTAACCTTTAACATTGGCACCATCTTTAATAGCATCGGCAATGACATTTAAATGCTGCTTAACATAATCGATACGTGCATCATCATGAACTGTTTTTTCAGATTCAATAAATTCATCTTTATATCCTAGGCCATTTTCAGTGATATAAATTTTGTGATAGTTTGGATAATCTTTAACTACTCGCATAATTTGATCGTATAAACCTTGAGGATAAATCATCCAATCCCAGTCTGTACGTGGTACATCTACATCAAATTCACGTTGTCCAACACCTTTAAGTTGGTATTTAGATCCACCTTTATCACCTGTTGCATTATGTGTAATTTCAGATTCACCATCGTAACCTCTCATCCAATCACTCATATAGTAATTGATACCTAAGAAGTCATTTAAATCTTTGGCTGCATCTAAAATCGCATAATCTTCATCTGTAATATTTAATTTACCACCATTAACAGATAAGATATGTTGTACACCTTCCATAGTCTCACGAGAATACTTACCTAAGTATGTTGCATCTAAAATAAATTTGTTATGAATAATATCTTCTAATTCTGCCGCACGAACGTCTTCAGGATTTGATGGGTCGAATGGATATTTTGTTGGTAGAGCGTGTACGACACCAATTTCTCCTTGATATCCATCATCTTTAAATAATTTTACTGCTCTAGCGTGAGCCAACATCATATTGTGATGCGATTGGAATACTTTTTCAAAATCATATTTAATACCTGGAGGGAATTTACCTACTAAATATTGGCCATCACCAATTGGTCCAATCTCGTTGAATGTAGTCCAATATTTTACTTCTGGGAATTCTTTAAAACAAAATTCAGCATAATCTACAAAGTAATCAATCGTTTTACGATTTAGAAAATCACCATCTTTGTGTAACACTTCAGGCGTATCAAAATGATGTAATGTTACGAATGGTTCAACATGGCGTTTGTGACACTCTGCAAATAACTTATGATAATATTCAACGCCTTTAGGGTTAACTTCACCATAGCCATTAGGAAATATACGAGACCATGCAATTGAAATACGGATCCCGTTTACACCAAATTTCTCACTTAACTCTAAATCCACTGGGTATCTATTATAAAAATCACTTGCAGGTTCTGCTGTATACCAATAGTTTTCTTCTAAATAAGTATCCCATGCAACACGACCTTTACCATCTGTATTTGTCGCACCTTCTGCTTGATATGCTGCTGTCGCTCCACCAAAAATAAAATCTTCAGGTAATGTTTTAGTCATATGAAAAACTCCTATTCTTAATTTTCAAATTGTTTTTGAACGAAATCAAGGGCTGCTTGGCCATCTCGTGTCAATTTGATATATTCAGCACCTTGAGTCTTCGCTAATTTAATACCTAATCTATCTGTATCTTGCTTAATATCTTCATAGTTAGACGCAACTTGTGGCGCTAAAATGATTAATTGGTACTCTTTCATAATGTCCATATGTGCGCCATATCCGCCAGCTGCCGCTTTCACTGGTACATGATATTCTTCAGCTGCTTTATTAAGTGCATTGGCTAATAATCCACTTGTACCACCACCGGCACAAAGTACTAAGACATTTGTTTGTTCAGTAATATTTGAAGCTTTAGATGCGTCATCAGACACACCACTTGCTGCTAAAATTGAATCAGCTTTTTTCGTATCAAAGTTTGCTGCAACTTTATCTTTTAACTCTGAATTACTTTCTTTACGTCCTTCTTCTTCATCAAGAATTTCACTGTCATAAACTTTTAGGAACGGATAGTAAATGATGATATCTACAACAATTAAAGTAATCGCTAGTACGAATGACCATAAACCAAATCCAGTACCCATGATGATGCCGAGCGGACCTGGTGTTGTCCATGGTAAGTTCACACTAAAGCTGTTCATTCCTAACACTTCAACGAAAAGTTTAAATATCCATACGTTCACAATTGGTGCTAATACAAATGGAATAAAGAACACAGGATTCAATACTAGTGGTGCACCAAATAAAATCGGCTCGTTTACACCAAAGAATGTTGGTACAACAGATGCACGTCCAATCGCTTTGTTTCGTTTAGATTTCGTCATCCACATAAACATAAAAGGCACGACCAATGTTGCACCCGTACCTCCAAATGTAACGATAAACATTTGTGTACCTGATGTAATAATTTTATCTGCGTGTTCACCAGCTTGAAGCAACTTGAAGTTCGCTTCGATATTCGCATATGTAATGGCTGCAATTGCTGGCTCTACAATTGACGGACCATGAATACCTACAAACCAGAATAATGCAAAGGCACCAAAAATAATTGTGACACCAATCCATCCATCTGCTGCTGTAAATAATGGTTCGAATAATTTTAAAATACCTTCCGCAACATTTGCTTTAAAGCTATTGCGAATAATTAAATCTAATGCATAAAGAATGATAATTACCGCTGAAAATGGAATTAAGTCTTTAAATACTTGTGAAATATTCGGCGGTACTTCTTTTGGCATTTTGATTGTAATGTTACGTTTCACACAGAAGTTGTAAACAATAACAGTAACAAATGCTGATAAGAATGCTGTTAATAAACCTTTAGTTCCCATAAATGCGCTTAAGAATCCACCATCTTTTGCTGGATCTGAAGCTAAGAACAAGAACCCACACATCGCTGCTAGCATTGTAGAAATAAAGTTAATTTGATTCGTACTTTCCAGCTTACGGTTATATGAATCCGTTAACGATTTCGCTGTCGTTCCTGCTACTAAAAATGCTACAAGCCCCATCGTATAGTTATATGGCTTCATTAAAATAGCTTCCATACCTTTATCCCATTTAAATCCAAAAATATTTGGTACATATGCAATTAATAGAAAGATACTAGAGAATAAGATGACCGGCATTGCAGAAATAAATCCATCACGGATCGCTCTTAAGTAAATATTACGTGATAATTTCTCGAAAAACGGCTTTCCTTTTTCAATTTGTGCGATCAATTTTTGCATCATAGACATCACCCTCTTTTATAAAATTCTAATAAGTGCTTCATTAAATCTTTCAATAAGATTGTTGTCATTAAATGGTCTTGACCATGCATCATTGTTACACTGTATGCAATATCATCACCTTGTGCTTCTTTAGCTAATAGGCTAGTTTGTGCTCGGTGTGCTTCAGCAATACAGTTGTTTCCTTCTTCAATTAGTGCTTCTGCTTTTGCAAAATCACCAGCTTGTGCTGCTGTTAATGCTTCTAAAAACTTAGAACGTGCATCCCCTGCAAATGCAACAATTTCAAAACCTAATAATTGGACTTCTTCTCTATTCATAGCGTTAATCCCCTTCTATAATTATTTTCTTTGTTTCCAAGATGTTGCAGTATCTTTCAATACTTTATTTAAGTCATCAATGTTTTTGAAACCAGTTGTACGTAACCATTCACGCGCAGCATCTTCTCCTTGTTCAATATATACTTGAACAGCGCCAGACCATGTAGCACGACCACAAAGCACACCATTGAATTTAGCTCCCGCTTCGTGTGCAAATTTTAAAGTTTCTTGGAATAATTCCGCAGAAACACCAGCACTTAAGTAAATGTATGGTAAATGAGTTGCTGCATCTTGATCTTTAAAGTGTTGTGCTGCTGCTTCTTTTGTATAAACCACTTCACCTTCAGCAAATCCTTCAACATATTTCATGTTTACTGGTACTTCAACTTTCAATACATCAACATTAAAGCGTGGTTCTGAAAATAATTTCATTGCTTCGTTAACCTTTCTAGGTTTAACTTTTGCGAATTCAACACTTCCGTTATCAGGAATGTTGTCATCATAAGTTAATACTTCTAAGAAGAATGGAATATCTTCAGCTACACATTCTGAACCGATTCTTTCGATATATGCTTTCTTTTGAATATTGATTTCTTCTGCATCGTCTACATCATAGTAAAGTAAGAATTTAACAGCATTTGCACCTTGTTCTTTTAAACGTTTTGCAGACCATTCAACTAAACAGTCAGGTAATCGACCTTTAGCATTTACGTCGTAACCAGTTTTTTCATAAGCAAGCAATAATCCACAATCTTTGTTACGTGCATCAGATGCTGGTAAACCGTATTCTGGATCTAATAAAATTGAAGACGCATACTGTGTTAACTCTTCCGCAACTAATACTTTTAATTGTTCAATTTGAGCTACAGTTGGTTCTTCAGTTTGATGTTTAGCCATCATGCGTTTTAAAGCACCACGTTGGTCAAATGCTAATGCAGAAATGATTCCCTCGTTATTACTTAATTGTTCAATTGATGCGATTTTTTGATTAGATTTTGACATTATTTACACCTCTAAAACTTCAATTTGATTGAATAAATCATCATAATTATTTAAATTGACATATCCTGTTTGTGCTTCTTGCGCATTCAGCATGCCTAATGTATTAGCTTTTTTAAGTAAATCATGCTCATTTTCATGATTGATAATTGCTGATGTTATTCCTGCTACCGTCGAATCACCTGACCCAACAGGATTCAGAACACTTATTGTCGGAATATTCACTCTATAGAATGTATGATTGTGCTTTGCAAATGCACCTTGTGAACCTAAAGATACAATAATCCATTCAATACCATCGAATAATGGTTGTGATACAGCGTTTTTTAAACCTTCTATACTTTCATCAAGTGGCTGGTTAAGTAACTGATATAATTCAGAAATATTTGGTTTAATAACGGTTGGTTTATATGGATTTTCTAAAACAGTTTGTAATGTGGATCCAGAACAATCTAATATCACAGGGATATCTTTGCTTTGACAATGCTCAATGATTTGAGTGTAATAATCTTGCTTTAGCCCTTTTGGTAAGCTTCCAGATATAGCGACTGCTTCAACTTTTTCTAACAGTTGTTCAAAATGTTTGATAAATCCTGTCGCCTCTTCGTTATCAATTTCAGGACCCTGCTCTAAAATTTCTGTTTGTTGACCTTCATGTAAAATAGCAATGCAGTTTCGTGTTTCACCCTTAATGTTGTAAAATGCATGCTTGATGTCAGCTTGATCTAACTTTTTAGCAATAAATTGTCCTAATTCACCGCCAATAAAGCCACTTGCTATGACTGGCTCACCAACTTGCGCGAGAACTCTTGTTACATTTAAACCTTTTCCACCAGCTGTTTTACTTACTTCTTCAACTCGATTCACATCATCTAATTTCAATGATGTTAATGGATACGAAATATCGACTGATGGATTTAATGTTAAAGTTAAAATCATAGTCGTCGTCCCTTAATCGTGATATTCGCCTCTGTCCCATTTTTCTAAAAATTCATCAAAGAAATGTGGGTCAGCTTGATCAGCATTACTTGTTTCTAAATGTTTAATTTTAGCGATTAATTTTTTATTTTCTTCCGTTGGTTTGTACTCAGCATTAATAAATGCATCGATGATATCGCACATTAATAACTCACCAATAATACGTCCACCAAACCCGATAACATTCGCATTTAATTCTTCTTTAGCATAAAGCGCTGATGTCATATCGCGTACAAGTGCCGAACGAATACCAGGAACTTTGTTTACTGCGTTGTTAATACCAACACCTGTTCCACAAATACAAACACCTAAATCTGCGTTACCGCTAACAACTTGTTCCCCAACTTTTTTACCGAAAATTGGATAATGTGTTCTTGTGAAATCGTAAGTCCCTACATCAATCACTTCATGTCCTTTTGATTTTAAAAATTCAGATACACGCATTTTTGTATCTGTAACAATATGGTCGCATCCTAATGCAATCTTCATAGTTTGTCTTCCTCCTTAGCACATTTTATTAAGCATATCTACGCGGATTTGGTGTCTACCACCATCGTATTTACCTTCAACAAAACCTTTAACGACATTTTTTGCTAACGTGTCTCCAACAATTTCAGATCCCATTGTGATCATTCTTGAATTGTTATGGCCTCTAGTCATATATCCAGAGCGTTCATCTGATACTTCAGCAGCAATCATGCCTTTGATTTTTGTAGCAACCATAAAGCTACCTGCGCCAAATGCATCGATAACAATACCTAAGTTACCTTCTTGACTTTGAACATCTTTTGCTACAGCTAAAGTTGCATCTACAAAATCAACTTCCTGTCCTTCTGTTACGTCAACAACGTCATATTTATTGTCTAATAAGTATGATTTGATGACTTCTTTTAAACGTTTGCCAGCTTCATCTGAACCAATAATAATCGCCATAATAAGACTCCTTTTTACTTTAATTTTGAAATGCTTTTCTAAAAATATGACATGTTTTTATGTAGGTTATGAAAATTTCGAGAAAAGGCTTTCAATTTGATTACGTTTAAATTATAAACATAAACAAACAATAAATCAACACAATATGTTTGTAATTTGTTTGAATTTGACATATTTTCAAACAATAAGTGAACATTACTGCTGTGGCGTTATTTTAACTAGGTGTTCGTTTGGAATTGTAGTAAGACTTTGTCGGGACGTTTATTTACGTAAATTTGCACAAAAAAAATAGCCCATAAATGAATGCAAATTCACATTCACTTATGAGCTAACAGACTATTTTCACAATGTCTTTTCTAATTATGATTTCAATCTATTCGACTACTTCAATATATGATTTAATCGTTTCTACTTTTTCTTCATCTTCATAATCCATAACAACAGCAGTGAGTTCATTTAACTGACAAAACGATGTAAAATCTTCTTTGCCAACTTTCGTATGATCAATTAGCAAGTATTTTTCTATTGAATTACTAAGTGCCAATTGTTGCGTATAGGCTTCATCTAGCGTAGAAGTCATGACGGCACCTTTATTCACTGCGTTACTACTAAAGAACATTTTGCTGAATCTTAATTTTTCTAACATGGCATTCGCCATTTCACCAACAAATGCTTCAGTAATATGTCGCATTTCACCACCAATTAAATAGACCCGAAAATGTGCTGTTTGTTTTTCCAACAAAATTTTATACACTGGTAGGCAGTTCGTAATAATCGTCAGCGTATGATGATTGACTTCTTCAGCCAACAATTCAACAGTTGTTCCAGGACCGAAAAATAATGTATCACCATCTTCAATTAATGAAGCAGCTTTTCTAGCAATATATCTTTTTTCTGCAATTTGACGTGTATGTTTTTCTTTATGTGAAATTTCTTTATACTGAAATGTTGAATTACTGCGCGCACCACCATGAATCTTCGTTAAAATGCCTTTATTCTCCAATTCAATTAAATCTCTGCGAACTGTCATGTCAGACACATTTAAACCTTCAACGATTTCATTCGTTCTTATTGTGCCCTTTTTATTCACTAATTTAGCAATTTCGTCCAAACGTTCATGTTTATTCACTGTAAAGTTGCCTCCTTTATTTAGGCGTTCGTGCATTACCTTTAATGTTTAGACATTATTTTTTAATATACATGCTTATTCTATAATAAAAATTGCGTAAAAACTAATATATTTTAACTGTTTGATTATATGTATAATTCATTTTTAAAAAGAACTGTTTAAACTGCGCCTTTGATAAATAGAAAATTGATGTACTATAATAAAAGCAAAAGACGTTATAAATCATTCATTATTTTGATGAGGTGTTTAATTTGGAAAATGATTTAGTGACATTAAAACATATTATAGATAGTTCGAATCGTATCACATTTTTTACAGGTGCTGGTGTATCTGTTGCAAGCGGTGTTCCAGATTTTCGATCAATGGGTGGCTTATTTGATGAAATTTCAAAAGGCGGGCTTTCGCCAGAATACTTGTTAAGTAGCGATTATTTAGAGGATGATCCTGAAGGTTTTATCAATTTCTGCCATAAGCGATTGTTATTTGTCGATACGAAGCCAAATATCGTACATGATTGGATTGCAAAATTAGAACATAATCAAAAATCATTAGGTGTCATCACGCAAAATATCGATGGTTTGCACTCAGATGCTGGAAGTCAACATGTTGATGAATTACATGGCACATTAAATCGATTTTATTGTAACGAATGTCATAAATCATATTCAAAACAAGATGTCATTGATAGGACTTTGAAACATTGCGATAATTGTGGTGGTACCATTCGACCGGACATCGTATTGTACGGTGAGATGTTAGATCAACCTACCATCATACGTGCATTAAATAAAATTGAACATGCTGACACCCTTGTCGTATTAGGTTCGTCACTCGTTGTACAACCTGCCGCAGGATTAATATCAAACTTTAAAGGCGACAATTTAATTATTATCAATAAAGACCGAACACCTTATGATAGCGATGCTACTTTGGTCATACATGATGACATGGTTTCAGTCGTAAAAGCATTAATGACAGAGTAATCAGTATGTAAAAAGCATTTCCCGAATGGTAAGGAAATGCTTTTTCTTTAGGAGCTATGAGTTCATTCTTGTGTTGAAATTTCAAAGTTCGAAGTTTGGAATCCATATTTCAGAGTTTGAAATTAAAATGAAGTGATGCTGCTTTGTGATGTTTACACTTGAGGAAAGTTCATTTGTTTACACTCAAAACTAAACCCAAAATCACAAGTATAACTTTTATTTTAGATTCTCTTGTTTGCTTTTTTTACGATTCTTCATACTAAAAATATTCGTTTCATCAATTGATTTTTTATTACTAAAGTATACTGTAAAAATAATAGCCATTCCTACAAATATTGGCATCTTACGATATTCAAATGGTAAAAAGTACATTGTCGTAAGCATGATGATACCTGTAACTAAAGTAATAATAGCAAAATGTTTATATTTCATGTTGTTATCCCCTATACAATTTATTGTTCATTTATTATATACTTAATTTTATGAAATTATCAATACTTTAATTATTATTTTAGTTAAGTTATTGTATAATACAAAAATCCACAATAACTTATTTGATTGCTCTTTTTACTTTTTAAAAGCCATAAAAATACCTGAAACAAAGATTTTATATCCAAGTTTCAGGTTAGCGTAATGATATTATTTACTTTGTTAAATTATGATTAAACATTTAATTTTCTGCTAGAAAGTGCTTTAATTATCTCTGGATCAGCATGTGAGAAAAATTGACTATTACTTTCTTCTAATGTCGCAATTTGTTGTTTATCTTCTTCTGTAAGCTCAAAATCAAATATATCTAAGTTTTGAGCCATACGCGCTGGATTCACTGACTTTGCAAGTACAACGATGCCACGTTCTACTAACCAACGTAAAATAACTTGTGCAATTGATTTGTTGTATTTATCTGCAATGGCTTGCAATAATTGGTTTTGGAATAATTGATTTTTACCTTCTGCAAACGGTGCCCAAGCTTCTACTACAACGTTTTCTTTTTGAAGTGCTGCAACTTTTTCTTCTTGTTGATGGAATGGATTAATTTCTATTTGGTTCACTTGTGGTTGAATTTGATTGTGAATACCTAAATCTACAATTCGATCAACGCCAAAGTTAGATACACCGATTGCTTTAATTTTACCATTTTCTTTTAACTCTTCTAATGCACGCCATGAGCCATATACATCATTGTAAGGCTGGTGAATAAGTACTAAATCAATATAATCCAAATTTAATCGTTGCAATGATCGTTCGATTGATTTAATAGTACCTTCATAGTTCACATTTTCAATCCATACTTTTGTCGTAATGAATAGCTCACTTCTATCAATCCCTGAAGCTTCAATACCTTGACCTACTTCAGTTTCATTTAAATAGCTTTGTGCTGTATCAATATGTCTATAACCCGCTTTAATTGCTTCTTTAACGGCATCTGCTGTTTGTTCTTGAGGAATTTGAAATACTCCGAAACCTAATACTGGTATCTTTACATCTTTACTTATTTCAATATGATTCATAAAATGAACCTCCTTTTTCTAGTAAGCTCACTATAAACCATGGAGTTAACTCGATAGCAAGTAATAAGTTTACTTTCTCTCCCAAAGACGTTCAACATTGGTCTCCTGATTATCACTAGCATTGATTTTAGCAATATGATTATCATAATTATCAATTTTATATTGAAGTAAATCTCTCGCATCATGAATTGTCTTTAAGTTTTCATTTAATTCTTCGAGTTGCTTATTTAAAATTTGCTTTTGCTGTGCTTGAATATTTTCATTTTTAGGAAGCTGCGCTAATCTGCAAAATTCGATAAGTGACTCAATACTAACACCTGCATTTCTCAAATTTTTCACTAAATAGATCCAATTTAAATCACTATCAGTGTAAATTCTATATCCATTTTTATCTCGATTAACAGGTGGAACCACACCAACCTTCTCATAATATCTTAAAGTATCTTGAGATATATTCATAAGTGCTACAACTTCTTTAGTTTTCATTAGAACTGTCCTTTCAGTTATGGTTAGGAAATTTGAAGTAATGGTATCTTTTTTAATTGCACTTTCGTTTGAATACTTCTTATTTTATTACCCAAATTGAAATTTGTCTCTTTTTAACATTTTACATTTTATAGTTTTTAATTCCTTTTAAAATTGTATAACTTAAATATTTAAAATGTTATAATCACTAAGATTGATAATATTTAATTTTTTCAAAATAATTTTCGCTATAATTTTTGGGTGATGCGGAAATTTTGGGTAATCGATTGTTTATATGCATCAACATTCATAGTGTTTTTTAATGGGGACAGTCAATTGTATGCGTTAACGAATTTTGAAAAATCGAATCATTTATTAATCATAATATTAATTGCGTACGTGCAATATACAAAGGAGACATGTCAATGACATATAAAATGAAGAAATGGCAAAAATTAACCACCATTACATTATTAATGGCCGGAGTGATTACTTTAAATGATGGTGAATTCAGAAGTGTTGATAAACATCATATTGCTGTGGCTGATACGAATGCTCAAACACCAGATTATGAAAAGTTGAAGAAGACGTGGCTGGACGTTAACTATGGTTATGATCAGTATGATGAGAATAATGCCGCAATGAAGAAGAAGTTTGAGGCTACAGAAAAAGAAGCCAAGAAGTTACTTGATGAAATTAAAACTGATACAAATAGAACATATTTGTGGTCAGGAGCTGAAAACCTTGATACCAATTCTTCTCATATGACCAAAACCTATCGTAATATCGAGAAAATCGCAGAAGCAATGCGACATAAAAACACTTCATTAAAAACAGATGAAAACAAGTTGAAAATAAAAGATGCCCTAGATTGGATGCACAAAAATGTTTATGGCAAGAATCCTTCTCAAAAAGTCGATGATTTAACTAAAAATCGTAAGGGGCAAACTACACCCAAGAATAACTCATTGAATTGGTGGGATTATGAAATTGGTACGCCAAGAGCATTAACAAATACACTTATATTGCTGAATGATCAATTTTCAAATGAAGAAAAGAAAAAATATACAGCTCCTATTAAAACTTTCGCCCCAGAC
This sequence comes from Staphylococcus argenteus, assembly GCF_000236925.1. NCBI lineage: Bacteria > Bacillati > Bacillota > Bacilli > Caryophanales > Staphylococcaceae > Staphylococcus > Staphylococcus argenteus. The sequence continues at coordinate 2,222,257 of NC_016941.1, forward strand.
AGTGACAAAATATTATCTTCTGTAGGAAAAGCTGAACCTGCTAAAGGTGGAAATTTAGTAGACATTTCTAAAGTAAAACTTTTAGAAAGTATTATCGAAGAAGATAAAGATATGATGAAAAAGTCTATAGATTCATTTAATACAGTCTTCACTTACGTTCAAAGTAATGCAACTGGTAAAGAACGTAATGGATTCTATAAAGATGGCTCTTACATTGATCATCAAGACGTCCCATACACTGGTGCTTATGGTGTTGTACTCTTAGAGGGTATTTCTCAAATGATGCCGATGATAAAAGAAACACCTTTTAAAGATAGTAATCAAAATGATACAACATTAAAGTCGTGGATTGATGAAGGATTTATGCCACTCATTTATAAAGGTGAAATGATGGATTTGTCACGTGGTAGAGCCATTAGCCGTGAAAATGAAACGAGTCACTCAGCATCTGCAACTGTAATGAAATCATTGTTGAGATTGAGTGATACCATGGATGATTCAACAAAAACTAAATATAAACAAATCGTCAAAACCTCTGTAGAGTCAGATTCAAGTTATAAACAAACCGATTATTTAAATTCATATTCAGACATAGATAAAATGAAGTCTTTAATGGAAGACAGCACTATTTCTACTAACGGTTTAACACAGCAACTTAAAATATATAATGACATGGATCGTGTCACCTATCATAACAAAGACCTAGACTTTGCATTTGGTTTAAGTATGACCTCGAAAAATGTCGCACGTTACGAAAGTATCAATGGAGAGAACTTAAAAGGTTGGCACACCGGTGCAGGCATGTCTTATTTATACAATAGCGATGTGAAACACTACCGTGATAACTTCTGGGCAACAGCTGATATGAAACGATTAGCAGGTACTACAACTTTAGAAAATGAAGAACCTAAAGGTACGGTTGTTAAAAAGCCGAGTAAAACTTTTGTAGGCGGAATAAAATTCGATGACCAACATGCTAGTATTGGTATGGATTTTGAAAATCAGGACAAAACTTTAACTGCCAAAAAATCATATTTCATATTAAACGATAAAATTGTCTTCTTAGGAACTGGCATTAAAAGTACTGATTCATCAAAGAATCCAGTGACAACGATTGAAAATCGCAAAGCGAATGGGTATACGTTATTTACAGACGATAAACAAACAACCGCTTCAAATATTAATGATCAGGAAACCAATTCAGTCTTTTTAGAGTCAACCAATAAACCTAAAAACAATATAGGCTATCATTTTTTAAACAAATCTAAAATCTCCATAAAAAAAGAAACTCATACTGGAAATTGGAAAGAAATAAATAAAAGCCAAAAGGATACACAAAAAACTGATGAGTATTATGAAGTAACTCAAAAGCATTCTGATAAAGACGATAAATATGGATATGTGTTGTATCCTGGAATATCTAAAGATGTCTTTAATACCAAAAAAGATTTAGTAACTATCATTCAACAAGGTGATGACTTCCACGTTGTGAAAGATAATGAATCGGTTTGGGCTGGTGTCAATTATAGTAATAGCACTCAAACTTTTGACATTAACAACACTAAAGTAGAAGTTAAAGCCAAAGGTATGTTTGTACTTAAGAAGAAAGATGATAACACTTATGAATGTAGCTTCTATAATCCTGAATCTACAAATACCGCTTCAGATATTGAATCTAAAATTTCAATGAATGGATACTCTATTACAAACAAAAATACATCAACTTCTAATGAATCCGGCGTACACTTTGAATTAACTAAATAAGCAAGAAAATCTCGGCACTATACCATTTTTATAGTGTCGAGATTTTATAAATATATCTATCATTCACCTCGTAAGCCGCAGATCACATCACCTTTGATAAGTTCTCGCTTATTTAAAAAACGGATTTTCCAGGTCTTTCAACAAATTTCCCCTCATTTAATTATTGTAATATGTCTACAGATAATTATTCGCCAATTTTTTTATTATTTGCTTCATTTTATACCGAATTTCAGCTGGTTCTATTATTTCACACTTATCTCCAAAACTTAAAATTAATCCAAAGTAATATGAGTTGTCGATGAATGGGAAGTCAACTACATAATATCGCTTATTTTCTTGCCTAAAGCTTTCGTAATCACAGAAGTCTAATAAACGTTCAACGATTGATTCGTGTACGCGAAGTTTAATTGTCATTTTTAATTTTTCAAATACCCAATCAGTCGATAATGATGGTTCTTTATATACTTTTTTAATAAATTTGCTACCTGAAGCTTGCATCTTTAAAACTCGAGTTAATTTAAGTAATCTAAAATCCTCTCTTAAGTTACAATAAACATAAACATACCACTGTCCTGCTTTTAAAATAAGTTGATATGGTTCTACTTCTCTTTCTGTTATATTTCCTAAATGATTAATATATTTAACTTTCAATACCTGATTGTTTTGTATAGCATTTTTAAATTTAATCAGTTGGTCATCAATGTTTCTTAAATTATTCCAATGTTTTGAATCCATGTGAAATTGTGCTACTTGTGTGTTTATTGTATTTAACTTTTCTTTTGGTATTAAACTTTTAATTTTTAGGTTTGTATTATAAAAATCCATATTTTTTAGTTTCTCTGGAAAATTAGAGTTACTAATTAAAAGACTTACCAATTCATTTTCGGTAAATGTATTTTTGTCTAATTTAAAATTTTCCATAATTTCAAAGCCGCCACCAACACCAGGAATAGAATAAACAGGTATTCCTGCTATATTAATTGCTTCTACATCTCGATAAATTGTACGTTTCGATACTTCCATTAATTCCGACAATTCTTTAGCACTTACACGTTTCCTCTCGTTTAGTATCAAAATAATACTAATTAGTCGACTAATTTTCATATAAATTCACCTACCTTCTAATTGTTGCCATACAGTTGGTCACTTTTATCTCTTATAATGATATCAAATTCAACTATAGGAGGATAATGTATGAAAAATGTTTATTTTTATATAATAGATGGTTTGGCAGACTGGGAAATAAGTAATATTTTAGCCGAGTTAAACTCAAAGCGATTCTTTAAAAAAGATGCTCAAACAATAAACATAGAAATGGTTAGTAACTCAAAATCACCTATTACTACAATGGGAGGTATCAATATTAATCCCGAATCTTTAATTGAAGAAATTAGTATTTCTAAAGATACTTTTCTAATATTACCTGGATCAGACACATGGAATGATTCAAAGCATTTACCTGTAATAAAAATTGCTAAAGAAATTTTATCAAATGGTGGCTATGTTGGTGCTATATGTGGAGCAACAATTCCACTAGCTAATATTGGTATATTAAATGAGTATTATCATACAAGTAATGATTTATTATATCTAGAAAGTTTTTCTTCAAATTACCATGGACAAAAATTATATATTGATAAACCATCTGTATCTCATAAAAATTTAATCACTGCAAGTTCAACTGGGACATTAATGTGGACAAAAGATATATTGCAAAAACTAGATGAATTTAAAAATTCTACTTTAGATGCATGGTTTAACTATTTTAGCACTGGTAATTCAAAGCATTATTTTGAATTACTACAAACATTAAATAAAGAATAGTATTTATAATTTAAATTCCTAGTAATAAAATGCTTTATCATAAATTCCTTTCCTAAAATACTCTTGTAATATCACTCCTAAAAACTATTACTAAAAATCAAAAATATAATAAATGCAAAAAGTATGTTTTAAACTTTATGAAACGTGTTATACAAATAGTGTAATATCTTACAAAACAAAAAGGAGATTGAGTTATGAAACTAAAATCATTTGTTACTGCCACTTTAGCATTGGGATTATTATCAACAGTAGGTGCAGCTTTTCCGAATCATGAAGCATCTGCAGATAGTAATAACGGTTATAAGGAATTGACAATGGATGGGAAACACACTGTACCTTACACAATTTCAGTAGATGGTATTACTGCATTACATCGAACATACTTTGTTTTTCCAGAAAATAAAAATGTTCTTTATCAAGAAATTGACAGTAAAGTAAAAAATGAATTAGCTTCACAACGTGGTGTTACAACAGAAAAAATTAATAATGCGCAAACTGCAACTTACACACTTACTTTGAATGATGGAAATAAAAAAGTAGTGAATCTAAAGAAAAATGACGACGCTAAAAATTCAATTGACCCAAGTACAATCAAGCAGATACAAATTGTAGTTAAATAATAATTTGAAAATATTTTTATAGGGCAAGCGCTGAAAAATTGGAGTTTGTCTTTTTAGTTATTGAACTTGTAATTTATTATTGTTTGCTTCTCGTAGTAACATATTGGCCTATACTAAAGTAAATTTTATATGAGTGTCTACCACAATTTATAATCTAAACATAACAGCAAATTTCAAATAGCTAGAACACAAATAAATCCCCTCACTACCGATAATAGTGAAGGGATTTATTTCATTACTTATACGTGATCATAAATATATTTGCTCTATTGTAGTCATGCTTAATCATATTAACAAACTAACATTTCCAAATCGAGCATTATAAAGTCAACATCTCAATTTTCATAAACCATCATTAAATTTCCGCATTCATTATTCAGCTTCTCTAATTTCATCTGCAATATCTTTATAGTCAATATTTGCATTTGTGAAATCTTCATCATGTATTGGAAAATGTTGTTCAAATGTCTCAATATTTTGGATTTCTACTTTAACATCTTCTACTTCAAAGTCTAAGACATGCCCACCAAAGTTACGATCATCATTGGCAAAGTGTACATGGAAACCTGCTGATCCAATACCATGGAATAGTTCTGGTGTAAAGAAACCAACAACTGAACCTTTGACGTACGTTTCAGTTTGTTCAGGTTGTCTTCTAGCTGAATCAATTAAACGTGTATATGGTGGCTCTTGTGCTGGCATCATACGCACATGCATCTTTTTAAATAAGCCTGAAATTTTTACTGCTGAAAATAAATTTTCACTCAACATTTTTTCTTTAATTTCCTCAAAAACTGCTTCAGAAGATTTATCTTTCGTCTCATAGCTTGTATCTGCCATGAATTTAGTTACAGTTGCATATGGTGTTAACTCATCGCCTTTTAATTCAACAAATTCTTTATGTTCATTTGCATGGTAAGCTTTTCCATCTAAAAAGATGACTTCACCATTTGAACCTGTTAGTGTAGCGATACCTAAGTCACCATGTTGCAATAATTCATTTATTGATGCAGTTCCTTTTAATAAACCTGCCATTAATGTGCCTAATGTACCATGTTGATATAAAACATTAGCCATAAAATTTCCCACTCCTCATTAACATTTATCTTTATTTTAGTTAAATACGTCAGGTAACATATTTGTTGAAAGTTTGATATTATCTTTGTAATTTACAGGTATATCAATTAATACTGGACCATCTGTTTCATAGCCCTCTTTAATTGCCGCTTCTAATTCTTCTTGATTAGTAACTCTTAAACCTTTTGCACCAAATGATTCTGCATATTTTACAAAATCAACAGGACCAAAGTCTACACCTGATGAACGTTTATATTTCATTTCTTCTTGGAATTCAACCATGTTATATTTTCCATCGTTCCAAATAAGTTGGATAATATTTAGATTTTTACGTACGGCCGTTTCTAAATCTTGTGATGAAAATAAAAAGCCACCATCGCCAGCAACTGACACAACTTGCGTATTAGGGCGCACAAGTGCAGCTGAAATTGCCCACGGTAATGCTACACCAAGCGTTTGCATACCGTTACTGAATAATAAATGTCTTGGATTGTAACTTCTGAAATTACGTGCCATCCAAATATAGTGACTTCCAACATCAACTGTCACAGTTGTATCATCTGTTAAAACTTTTTGCATAGATTCAATAATTTCGACTGGATGTAAGATACCTTCTTCATGTGTCGCTTTAATACCAGTTTCTTCATCAATATGTGTTCTTAGTTGTTCTAATTCATCTAAATGTTGTTGATTTATAAATGGCTCATCCACTTTTTCAGAAATCATTTCAATCGTTTTAGCAATATTACCAATCAACTCTTTTTTCGGTTGCATATAATTAGTAATTTCAGCTTGAACTTCGTCAATATTGATAATTTGTGTTTCTAATTCTTTATTCCAGTTACTAGCTTCGTATTCAATTGGATCATAACCGATTGTAACAACTAAATCACTTTTACGTAATAATTCATCACCAACTTGATTGCGGAATAAGCCCACACGTCCGAAGAAATGATTTTCTAATTCACGACTAATTACACCCGCACCTTGGAATGTTTCTACAACTGGTAAATTCGTGCGCTCAACTAATTTGCGAATTGCATTTGTTTCGTCTGCACTTGAACTTCTCATACCAGCTAATAAAACAGGAAATGATGCATTTTTAATCGCTTCAATGACGTCATTAATATCTTGTTCACTTGGTACTCCTAAATTAGGTTTCTGACAAAGTGATATCGCCTTAGATTCAACAGGTGAAGAAATCACGTCTTGCGGAATACTAATAAAACTTGCGCCATTTTTACCAGAAGTAGCAATACGAATTGCATTTGTCATAACTTCTGATAATGATTCAGGATCTTGTACTTCTTCACTATATTTTGATGAATATTTTAATAAAGCAGCATTATCAATACTTTGATGCGTTAATCGTAATAAATCATTACGTTTCACTTGGCCACCTAACGCTAATACAGGATCTCCTTCAGATGTAGCAGTTAATAGTCCAGTCGTTAAATTACTTACACCAGGACCACTTGTGACAAGTACTACACCCGGTTTACCTGTTAATCTTCCAATACCTTGTGCCATCATTGCGGCATTTTGTTCATGACGAGTGACAATAAGTTCAGGACCATCATCAATTAAAGCATTAAACAGATAGTCTATCTTTGCACCCGGAATACCAAAAACATATTCTACCCCATTATTTTTCAAAGTATCAATAACCATATCGGCTGCAGTGTACTTTTTATCAGTCATTTAAATTCATTTCCTTTCAAAATGTGATGTATATTTCATGTATTTACTTTGTGATTTGCCGTCTAATGATTGTTACGCAAAATTAATGATATTTATCAAAATTTTACATATACGATTAGATTTGTAATACATAAAAATTGCCTTCATTACATTATATAACCTTTGTTAGATGAATAAAAATCGTTATTTGTAATACTAAGTATTCCAAAAATGCATGAGTAGATTTTGTGCGTTGTGATTATGAGGGATGTTGGACTGATTGATGTATAGGATTGTTACGATATTTTGGGATGAGGTGTTTAGTCAATGGCGGTTTGAAATTGTCGTTTTATGGTGGACTGAAAATGCTGTTTTATAACAACATGAAATTGTCATTTCGATAAAAAAAGCCACAGCAAGACTTAGATCTAACTGTGACTTATACATTTCATACTTATATTTATCGATTGGTTTTATAGTTATAAATGATAGAAGCAGTTCCTAAACAAATTAAGAAGATAATCATTAAATATATAGAAAAGTTATCTGTTTTAATATAAAACCTAAAAAGTAGAAACACCAGCATCGCAACAATAAAATAAACAGGAATAAAAGCTTTCTTCCAAAATATAGAATCTTTCAATTAAGTCACTCCTTATTTTGATAATACTTTTTAATTAAGGCTCTTGAGTTATCTTCCGATTTTCATCCGATAGCCCTTTCCCTTGAATATCTATGATTAGAACACTATTGTCCGTCCTCCGCAATCTAAATGACAATTTAATAATGTACACTTTTGATTGTGTAAGCATGTACAAATTATACGTGTAAATCAATAATTCATAGTTGAATTTATTCTATTCCTGAGACATTAAATAAAGGAAAATTCATTATACTCTACACATTCCATATTCCCCACACAAACGCAAAAAAACACCTCGACATAACATCGAGGTGTTTTGTATATATCGTCCGACAATTAACGTTTTGAGAATTGAGGTGAACGACGAGCTGCTTTAAGACCTGGTTTTTTACGTTCAAAAAATTTTAGGTTTTCGTACAGTTGTATAGACTGTCGCACACTTTGACACTAAAGGATTTATGATTTTTTAGATTGTACAGAATTGCATCAAATATCACTTAAGGTTAACTAAATAATCTGCTGGCCAGTAGTAAAACTCCTGCAATTTTTAACAAAATTTTCTGAAAGTAGATTTCATTATATTTATTAATCTAGATTCTAAACTTATAATTTTTTAAAATCTACTTCATTCAGTTCATTATTCACTTTATAATTTCCACCTTTAGTTGTCTTTCTTCCAGTTTCAGCAAATAAATATAAATTTTTTTTAGCTCTAGAACATAAAACATATAATAATTTTTTAGACTCACTTATTTCATTGCTTTTAGGTTGTCCTATTATTTGGTTCCAATGGGGTAAGCGCCCTCTTAATAATCCAAAAGCTATTACTGTATGAAATTCCTCTCCTTTGACACCTTGGCAAGTATTAACGACTATCCCATCTTTTGAATTAAACATCTTTTTCATATAGTTTATATCTTTAGGAATATTGTTAAAATCAGGATTTTCATAACGTCTTTTTATACCATTAAAGAAACTATTCCACTGTTCTTGTAATAAATCACTCGAACTATAATCAAAGTCTAGTATTTCAAAAAAATAATTAAAAGACTCCTCCAGATATTTAATAGCATCTTCATTATTAACATTAATAGAATTAATTTTTTTAAGTAATTTTCTACAACCATCATTATCAATTTCTTTATGTATGGAAGTTATTGCAGTTAATTCTTCTAATAACTCTTTCGCCCATTTCACTCTTACTAAATACCTACTCACATCCTTAGAAATTAAAATAAGTCTTGCTAACTTAAACCAAAAATTATCATTATTTCTTGGTAATAAGGTTAGACCAGGTGAATCAAAGTCTAAACCAGGTAAATTTGCTCTTAATTTTCTAGCTATAGATGTTAAAAAACTCCATTGAGGTGCCAAAATACAGATATCATTTGGACGAACACCTTTTGCAATTTCTTCTTTAATTATTTCAGTAATCCTATTCACTAAATCTTCTTTAGGTATGCCTTTATCAAATAAAATAATCCCCTCTTCATCTCGATGATCCGCTCCTGGTTCTATTACAAAACCTGTACTTTGAAATTCACTAAATAGATTTATTAATCGTTGTGTAGACCTATAGTTCTTACTTAGTCCCAATTCCTTGACAAAGTACCCACCAATATATTCACTAATCTGTGATGGAGTTTTCACTACTCCACCTAAAGAACTGAATATTGCTTGATCTGGATCACCAACTAAAAATATCTTACAATTACCTGATGAAGCTTTAATAATTTCTCCAACAATTGCATACTGTAAGTCTTGTGTATCTTGAAATTCGTCAATGAAAAAATATTTTAAAAATCTAGCAAGATTTTTTGTTATTTGAGAGTAATTAGTGATTAAATAATATGAAAAGTACAAAATAAGATCAAAATCAATCAAATTATTTTCTAATAAGTGTTGATGGTATGATTTTGCCACATTGTTATAATTCTCTTTCTTATTAATATAGTTACCATATTTATCTATTCTAGTGAGAAAATCATCATTCTTGGGTATGCCATTTTCACTTCTGAAATGTCTCCATTATTTTTTTGAAGATTTTTAATTTGTTTTGTAAAATCAAACAAACCTTTCCTAATCATTTTATTTGGTCTGAAATATAAAGCATATGTACCAATCGATTCTTCATGGTTTTTAATGTTTTTTGAATGATGAGCAACAAAACTAGCAGCTTCACTCGAATCTAAATCCTTGAATGTAAGTTTTAGAATTATCCAATGCCCTTTCCAATCATCAATATTTTGATTGAAGTCTGTTTCTAAAAGTTTTGTGGCATTAAAAGGTAAATTTTCATCTAAAAGTAGTCGTAATGCATATAAAACATTAGATTTACCTGAACTATTCTCGCCTATTAACGTGTTTACTCCTTGTTTAAATTTAAATATTGTATTTTTAAAATTTCTGAAATTTGTTATTTCTAATTGAGAAATATACATATACATCCATCCCTTTATTTATTTTTCTAATTTAGAATACTTTTCTATATTAAATTTTTATGAATCGTTTTCTTTTAATAAGCAACTTTCCTGAGTAGAAATCCTGACAATTTATAAAGTAAGATATCTATGACAAGCATAACTTTATTCTTAATAAGGTATTTATTTTTCATATTTACTAAAGAACTTTAAGCTAGTAAAAACTGTTAATACAGTAATTCAACTAAATTTCCTAAAAGTAATCATCACTTAATAAATAATTGCATTCCCAATTACAAAATTTGATATGTAATCATTCATAACTACAATTTCACTTGGACTACTCATAGCAAAACCTTGATATACTTTTAATTCATTAAAAGACTGATTCATTACATATTTAACTATAAATTCCTAGTGCTGAAGCTGCTACACCGGTAGCAGAATCTTCTATGTATCCTGTGTTGTTAGGGAATTGTCTGGCATGATATATATTCTTTTCATCTTTTACAAATGGATAAAATCCAGTCGATCCAATTTTATCACACACTTTCCATAAGTAATCGTAATTAGGTGTTAACTTATTTAATGTCACTACATCCTTCAATTCAATAATTGTTTTGAATCTAGAAGTAGAAATGTTCTTTACAGGATTAGCTGTAAATTGATTTACAGATACATTCAACGCTTTAGCAATATCAACTTTATCAATTAACTGATTACTAATTTCAGGATTGCCCTGTTTTACTTTGACTTTGAAATCTGTATCGTCCCCTATAATCTCAATCTCTAAAACACCTGCCAATGTCTCTACTGAAAATTTATTTTTATCAAGGTACTTATTTTTTTTAAGAATAGTTACACATGCTATAGTCGCATGAACGCACATTTCCATTTCTTTATTTGGAACAAAATATTTAAATTCATACTCACATGAAGGATTGTTACTATTAAGAATAAAACCTACTTCTAATTTCAGTTTTTTGGCAATATCTATCATATCATCATATGATAATTCATCAGCTTCTAACACCACCGGGCAAGGATTACCACCTTTATTATTATACGCAAAAACAGTTGTGTTATAAATTTTCATAATTAAACTCCTCGAATAGTTTTTCATTTAATAATTTATTCATTCTAATCCTCCTTAAATGTAATGCTACTTATAAACCTTTAACTTTGGCGTTTATAATGCAAAGCATTTTCATCTATCCATTTTAGAAAAGCATATTTTCTTTCCGATTTTATAAAATAAGACGTTGGCTTGAATACACTTTCAATTAGTTTTCAAAATTATAATCTTAATGTACCAAATCTTTGTCATTATACAACATAATGCAAATAGCTGTTGAGAATTTAGGATATTGATTTACAACATCTATAGAATTCGGTAAATTATTTTACCATACTTTGAATATTCATCCATTTATGAAAGTAAGACACTTTTATCTTTTTCATTCTTCTTATCATTATATCCCTAAATCTTAAGTGTTGTTGTTTGATACATGCATAGTTTTTCTTTTACATTTTCATGAACTTTTATAAATACACTACCATCATTATTCATTTCATGTGCAACAGTTATTCTAATTCAGTAAAACAAAAAATTAAATTATTAAGTTCTCAACTTCATTATTATATTTCGCTATTTGCAAACAATATATTGTTGTAATACCTATATCTGTAGCTGTATCAAAGAACTTAGTTTCAATAACTTCAGAATTAAATGTATCATTTTATTTTTTATGACACTTCATCTTTATCTGAAGTTCGCGATAGAACAAGAATGAATAGGTTGTTATGGTTCTCCTAGATTATTTGCTGATTTTATACTTTTAATAAAATTCCTTCATAATGTTATGATAATACAATTAGTGTTGAATATTTTATAAATAACACCCTAATGATATTATTTGTATATAATTATACCTTAAATTGAAATTAATGTTGTGTATTATTACAATGAATTTGCATTATAGATAAAAGGAGTTATTATTTATGCAATGTAAAAGACGCGGAAATAAAGAGTTTACAGAAGCCACACAGTACATGAAGGTTAAAAAGTCTAAGTTATCGTTAAATAGATCGGATATTAAATATATTTTTTGTAAGAAGTGTGGTTTAGTTAAAGACCTTGAGGTTTTAAATCCCCAAACCTTTGAATAATTTTAAAATACACAAACGCAAAAAAACACCTCGACATAACATCGAGGTGTTTTGTATATATCGTCCGACAATTAACGTTTTGAGAATTGAGGTGAACGACGAGCTGCTTTAAGACCTGGTTTTTTACGTTCTTTCATACGTGGGTCACGAGTAAGTAATCCAGCGCGTTTTAAAGAACCTCTGTATTCAGGATCTGCTTCTAATAATGCACGAGCGATTCCGTGACGGATAGCTTGAGCTTGTCCAGTGAAACCACCACCATGAACGTTAACTAAAACATCGTAGTTACCTTTAGTTTCAGTTACATCAAATGGTTGGTTTAAGTCTAAAATTAATGATTCGAATGGTAAGTATTCGCGTACGTCACGGTTGTTAACTGTGATGTTACCTTCACCTGGTACTAAACGTACACGTGCTACTGAGTTTTTACGACGGCCTGTGCCTCTATATTCAACTTGTGCCAAAGTCATTTCCTCCTTCTAATTAACCACGTAATTCGTAGTTTTCTGGTTGTTGTGCAGCGTGTGGATGTTCAGCGCCACCATATACAAATAATTTTTTACCTTGTTTTTCGCCTAAACGAGTGCTTGGTAACATACCTTTAATTGAGTTTTCAATTAAACGTTCTGGGTTAGTTCTTCTTAATTCACCAGCAGTGATTGATTTAATACCACCTGGGTGATTTGAGTGACGGTAGTAAACTTTGTCAGTTTCTTTGTTACCAGTAAATTCGATTTTTGATGCATTAATAACGATTACATAATCACCAGTATCAACGTGTGGTGTGTAAGTTACTTTATTTTTACCGCGTAAGATAGATGCTACTTCTGATGATAAACGACCTAATGTTTGGCCTTCAGCATCGATAACATACCATTTGCGCTCAATGTTTGATTCATTTGCCATAAATGTTTGACGCATAATAATTGTCCTCCTAAAAAATAAATGCTTCTATTCAAGCTATAAACAGTTTCATAACCTAATAGATGATTTCATTTGTTTCATTTTTAAAACGTTTAATTTCATTTATTTTGTTAACTGTTGTTCGTTTCTGCTTATATATCTTGTAACACAATAAGTTTCCGGGGCTTATCGTGGGGTGGATATAAAACAATACCGTTAATAATCTTATAATTTCACAAGCTTTTTGTCAATGGCAATCAGTCATTTTGTAATGATTTTTTGCGATGTATTTTGATATCGTTGCCAAAGTCTTTTAATAACTCATTTTCATCTAAATAAATCTTCTCTAAATATAGTCCTTCAGCCGGTGCAGTGAAAGGAACATTCTTACGATTCTTTGATTCAAGAAGCTTCGGCACATCAGAAATTTCATGTCGCCCTTTTCCAACTTCTATTAAAAATGCAACTAAGACTCGCACCATGTTATATAAAAATCCAGATCCAGTGACAATATAATCAAAGCCATCATCTGTTTTTACAATTTCACTTTGGTATAATGTTCTAACTTTGCTTTCTACTTCAGTTTTTTGCGAACAAAATCCTGTAAAATCATGTGTACCTATGAATTGATGCGCCGCTCTGTTCATTTTGTCTAAATCCAACGTTTCAGGAATAAATGTTTTCAAACCACTTTGAAATGGATCGCGATGTTGTGCTTGATAAACTTTATAACGATAATGTTTACCAACACAATCGTAACGACAATGAAAATCGTCATCGACTGTATCGACATTTTTTACATAAATATCGTCAGGTAACGTACGATTCATTGCATATTGCCATTGTTCCACTGGAATGTTCAAATCTGTATCGAAATGAAAATACTGTTGAATCGCATGTACACCTCTATCAGTCCTACTCGAAGGATGAATTCTCACATGTCTTTTATGCATGCGTTGTAATAGCTTTTCAAATTGTTGCTGTACTGTACGTCCATTTTGTTGAATTTGAAAACCTAGAAAATTATTTCCTTGATACGCAATTTCTACTAATATACGCATGAATTTACACTCCTGAATATTTTAATACGAATAAAATAATTGCAATTGGGATTATCATGATTAAAGATAACGTATCTCTCAATTGCCATTTAAGCTGTCTGTAGCTCGTTCTTTGAACATTGGCATCATAACCCCTAACCTCCATTGCAACCGCTAATTCTTCGGCGCGTTGGAAAGCTGAGATAAATAACGGAACTAGTAATGGAATAAATGACTTTATACGTGTCGCAATATTTCCAGAACTGATTTCAGAACCACGTGACTTTTGTGCCAAAATAATTTTATCTAACTCATCCATTAATGTCGGAATGAACCTTAAAGCAATCGACATAATCATACTTAATTGATGCACTGGTAATTTAAACATCTTTAATGGTGCAAGTAATCTTTCAAACGCATCTGTTAAATCAATTGGGCTTGTCGACAGTGTCATAATTGTTGCAATCATCACAATACCAATTAATCGTAATGATATATATATCCCTTCTAAAATACCATTAGTCTCAATTGTAATGCCGTGCCATTCAAATAATACATGCCCACCTTTAGTTAAAAATATATGCATCAATAATGTAAAAATTAAAAAGAAAAAGATTGGCGTTAAGCCTCTAATTAAGAACCAAAATTGAATTTTTGCTAACTTCATAAATAATAAGATAAGTACAAACACCCAAAGATATGTTAATGGTGAATGACAGAAAAATATTAATATAATAAAAAGAAAGACAAACATTAGCTTTGCTCTTGGATCAAGATGATGAACAAAGGAATTAATTGGTAAATATCGCCCTATAATCAATTTATTTTTCATGTTGCCACTCCTTATACAAGCTTACAAATGCTTCTTCAGTTAAGGCAATATCTTTTAATTTAGTTTGATGTTTTTGTTCAAAGTCATATTGTAATTGAATGATATCTGGTAGACCAATGTGCCAATCCAACAACTTTTCTTTATCTTTGAAGAGCTCTTTTGGTGATGTTTGTGACACTATACTGCCTTCCTTCATAACGATGACTTCATCGGCATAACGCGCGACTTCATTCATATCATGAGAAATTAAAATAATCGTCTTATTTTCATCTGTTTGTAAAGATTTTAATAAGCTCATAACTTGTCGTTTACTTTGAGGGTCAAGTCCTGCTGTCGGTTCATCAACAACAATAATATCAGGGTTCATTGCTAAAATAGATACAATTGCAATTTTCCGCATTTGTCCACCTGACATTTGAAATGGTGATTGTGACATTACATCTCTTGAAAATCCTAGATCCATCAATAAACGATGCGCATAACTTTTAGCTTCATCTAAATCCATTTTAAAGTTCTTAGGTCCAAATATCATTTCACGTTCAACAGTGTCTTCAAATAATTGTGATTCTGGAAATTGAAAAACCATGCCGATTCTTTTTCTTAGTGGTCTAATAAATTTATCTTTAGTCTTATGTGTAACCGTAACACCATCGATTGTAACTGTACCACTAGTTGGTTTAATCAATGCATTAATATTTTGAATCAATGTTGACTTACCACTACCTGTTTGTCCAACGATTGCATAGTATTTGCCTTGTTCAAATTCTGTATTGATATCATGAATAGCTTGATGTTGGTACGGTGTACCTTGCTGATACGTGTAGCACACATCATCAAATCTAATACTCATAGTCGATTCACCAACCCTTCATAAGTCAAAAATGATGTATGGTGTCCAAGCAATTGACTCATTTTTATTGGAAATGGCAAATCAAGACCAATCTTAGTTAATGATTCTGCTTGATCAAATATATCAGTTGCCGTTCCCTCTTTATAGACACATCCTTTATTCATGACGATAACATGGTCTGCTTCCATCGCCTCAGACAAATCATGTGTAATAGAAATGATTGTAATATCGTGTTCTTCTTTAACTTTTCTTACTATATTAAGTAGATTATGACGAGCATTCGGATCTAACATAGATGTCGCTTCATCTAATATAATGACCGAAGGATTAAGTGCCAACACACTTGCAATAGCCACACGTTGCTTTTGTCCTCCTGATAATGCATTAGGTTCATAATCAGCTCGTTCTAACATATCAACTTGTTCGAGTGCTTCATTGACTCTTCTATGCATTTCATCATGTGGCACTGCATGATTTTCAAGGCCAAATGCTACATCATATTTCACAATCGAGCCTACGAATTGATTTTCCGGATTCTGAAAAACAATCCCAATTTCTTTTCTTAACTTTTCAATATTATCGTCAGTAACTACCTGACTATTATAAAAAATCTCACCTGATTTAACTTTTTCAATGCCAATCATTAATTTAGCGATAGTGGACTTTCCAGAACCGTTATGACCAACAATAGATGTCCACTGGCCTTTAGGAATATTAAAAGAAACATCTTTCAATGTGAAGGATGCATCACTTTGATATTGAAATGAAACTTTTTTAAATGTAATAATTGAATTCATATCCTCCACTTGTCTCTCTCCTTTACGATTCGTGTATCTATCATATTTTACAATATTTATAAAACGCTGTATATGACATTGATTATGTTTGCGATATATTGGAAGTAATTAAACAACTACCTAGCTCATTTTCAAATTCAAATTCGTTAATTTTACATTTTCTGAAAAACTTAATCTATCTTTATTGATTATGCGTAATTGCAACCTTAATAATATTTATTAACTGTAACGTTCAACTTAATTAGTTTAATGTAATGCATCATTCAAAATACAAATTACTGAAACAAAAAAATATCGGACTTGTAAACATTTCTGTTCATAAGTCCGATAGCTTATACAATAAAAAAGCGCGCACCCCATCATAAGTTTGTTGAGTTCACGCTTTAAATCTTTATTTAGTTGATGGGGTACTCTGAGCTAGACAATATTTGTATGTGGCAAACATTATCGTTGCACTCATTTGCTTTATATAAAAGTAGTTAGTGTATTTATATAAATTGTTATACTAATTCGATAATTACTGATTCAGCACCGTCACCGCGACGAGGGCCTTGTTTAAGGATACGAGTGTAACCACCTTGACGTTCTGTATAACGTTCAGCGATTTCACCAAATAATTTTTGAAGTGCAGTTTGTGTAGTTTCATCTTCGTTTAAGATTTCAACATTACGTAAAGTTTTAGCTGCATTACGACGAGAAGCTAAATCTCCTTTTTTACCTAAAGTGATTAATTTCTCAACAACACTGCGAACTTCTTTTGCACGAGCTTCTGTAGTTTCAATACGCTCACTAATAATAAGTGATGTAGCTAAGTCACGTAACATAGCTTTACGTTGATCAGAAGTACGACCTAATTTTCTGTAACCCATGAGTTAACCTCCTTTATCAATCTTCTTTTCTTAATCCTAATCCTAAATCTTCTAATTTGTATTTAACTTCTTCTAAAGATTTACGACCTAAATTACGTACTTTCATCATGTCAGCTTCAGATTTATCAGCTAACTCTTGAACAGAATTAATTCCTGCGCGTTTTAAGCAGTTATATGAACGTACAGATAAGTCTAATTCTTCGATAGACATTTCTAATACTTTTTCTTTTTGATCTTCTTCTTTTTCAATCATGATTTCAGCATTTTGTGCTTCATCAGTAAGACCAACGAAGATATTCAAGTGTTCAGTCATTATTTTTGCTGCTAATGAAACTGATTCTTGTGGTGTGATTGAACCATTAGTCCAAACATCCAATGTTAATTTATCAAAATCACTGCTTTGACCTACACGTGTATTTTCAACAGTATAGTTCACACGTTCAACAGGTGAATACAATGAATCAACAGGGATTACACCAATTGGTAAATCACTAGTATTATTTTGTTCTGCTAATGCGTAACCTCTACCCTTGTTAGCAACTAGACGAATTTTTAAGTGACCACCTTTAGATACTGTTGCAATTTTAAGCTCTGGGTTTAAAATTTCAACATCACTATCATGTGTAATGTCGCTTGCAGTTACTTCGCCTTCATCACGTACATCAATTTCTAAAGTTTTATCTTCTTCAGAATAGATTTTTAATGCTAATTGTTTAATGTTCATAATGATTGTAGAAACATCTTCAACTACATTATCTACTGCTGAGAATTCATGTAAAACTCCCTCAATTTCAATATACTTAACGGCTGCACCTGGTAATGAAGATAGTAGGATACGACGTAAGGAGTTTCCTAGTGTAGTACCGTAGCCACGTTCTAGTGGTTCAACAACGAACTTACCGAATTTAGCATCTTCACTAATTTCAATTGTCTCAATTCTAGGTTTTTCGATTTCTATCATTTAAATATCCTCCTTATATACGTCGACTTAATTTAGAATGTTTGCTCAGTGACCTGTAACAATACCATCAAAATTATACACGACGACGTTTTGGTGGACGACAACCGTTATGAGGTACTGGAGTAACGTCTCTTATTGCAGTTACTTCTAAACCTGCAGATTGTAATGCACGAATAGCTGATTCACGACCTGGACCAGGTCCTTTAACTGTTACTTCAACTGTTTTTAAACCATGCTCCATAGCTGATTTAGATGCAGTTTCAGAAGCCATTTGTGCTGCAAATGGTGTTGATTTTTTAGATCCTTTAAATCCTAATGCACCAGCTGATGACCATGATAAAGCATTACCGAATTCATCAGTGATAGTTACAATAGTGTTGTTGAATGTTGAACGGATGTGTGCTACACCATTTTCAATATTCTTTTTCACTCTACGTTTACGAGATACTTGTTTACGTGCCATTTAAAATTTGCCTCCTTTACCTATTATTTTTTCTTGTTAGCTACCGTTTTAACTGGTCCTTTACGAGTACGAGCGTTGTTTTTCGTTTTTTGACCACGAACTGGTAAGCCACGACGGTGACGGATACCACGGTATGATGAAATTTCCATTAAACGTTTGATATTTAAGTTAGTTTCACGACGTAAGTCACCTTCAACTTTATAACCGTCTACAACTTCACGGATGCGACCTAATTCGTCATCAGTTAAATCTTTCACACGAGTATCTGCTGATACGTTAGCTTCTTCAAGAATTTTTTGAGCAGTTGACGTACCGATACCGTATATATAAGTTAATGAGATAACTACGCGTTTTTCACGTGGAATATCTACTCCTGCAATACGTGCCATATTAATTTACACCTCTCTTTTATTAACCTTGTCTTTGTTTGTGTTTTGGATTTTCACAAATTACCATTACTTTACCTTTACGTTTAATGACTTTACATTTTTCGCAAATAGGTTTTACTGATGGTCTTACTTTCATTTTTATACCTCCCTATATTATGGAGTGACGATTATTTATAACGATAAGTAATTCTTCCGCGTGTTAAATCGTACGGAGACATCTCAACAGTTACTTTGTCGCCAGGTAGAATACGAATGTAATTCATTCTGATTTTACCACTTACGTGAGCTAAAATCTCATGACCATTTTCTAATTCTACTTTAAACATTGCGTTCGGTAAAGTATCTAATACAGTACCTTCTAATTCAATTACATCTTGTTTAGCCATTGATTAACTTCCCCCTTTTTGCAATAGTAAGGTAATCGTCAATAGACAACTTTATTGTTACGAATCTATCAGTGATTAATTTTATAAGTTAAACAAAAATTACGGGAATTAATTATCGTTAATTGCCACTCTCATCTATCTAATATGATTAAATCATGCCTCACTTAAAATAGACCGCTTAAAGTTGATCTATTACAAATGATCTAAAATATCAATGACATCTTTGGTAACGTCGCTAATGTCTTTTGAACCATCAATATTTTTCAATACGCCTTTTTTATCATAGAATTCTAAAATTGGCTTAGATTGTTTAATATTAACACTCAAACGATTAGCTACCGTTTCAGGATTATCATCTTCTCGTTGATACAATTTACCACCATCGATATCACAAATACCTTCGACCTTCGGAGGATTAAATACAAGATGATACGTTGTACCACATGACTCACAGATTCGACGACCTGTAAGACGGTTCATTAATTCTTCTTCCGGAACTTCGATATTGATTACAGCATCAATGTTTCTGCCAAGCTCAGACATAATGTTATTTAATGCCTCAGCTTGCTCGATTGTTCTTGGGAAGCCATCTAATAAAAAGCCTTTTTTTGCATCGTCTTCAGAAATTCTTTCTTTAACGATACCTACAGTAACTTCATCAGGAACTAATTCGCCACGATCCATAAAGGACTTAGCTTCTTTACCTAATTCAGTTTCTTCTTTAATAGCTTTTCTGAACATGTCACCAGTTGAAATGTGGGGTATTGGGAATTTCTTGACAATTTCACTTGCTTGAGTTCCTTTACCTGCGCCAGGTAAACCCATCAAAATGATATTCATAAGTGCCCTCCTAAAATTATCTACCACCAAAGCCTTTATATTCTTTTTGAGTTACTTGAGCTTCTAGAGACTTCATTGTTTCAATTGCTACACCGATAACGATAAGTAAACTTGTACCACCAATCTGAATTGATTGTGGTAATCCCATAAACTTAGTTGCTAAAATCGGTAAGATTGAAATAACGGCTAAGAAGATAGAACCTACAAAAGTTAAACGATATAAAACTTTAGTAATATATTTTTTGGTTTGTTCACCAGGTCTAATACCTGGAACGTAACTACCTTGTTTTTTAAGGTTGTCAGCCATTTTTTCCGGATTAACTTGTACAAATGCATAGAAGTAAGTGAATAGTATGATTAGTACGATATATACTACCATACCTACATTACTTGAAGGATTTGCAGCATTCGCAATGTTTTGTGCCCATTCTTTATCTGGATAGAACAATGTTAATGTTCTAGGCAATAAGAAGAACGCCATTGCAAAGATTACAGGAATAACACCAGCTGAGTTAACTTTTAAAGGTAGATAAGTTGCTTGTGAACCTAATCTTTGAGCAGTTTGTTTCTTAGCATATTGAATCGGAATTTTACGAACAGCTTCAAGTACATAAATAGCTCCGACAGTTAATAGTATCAATGACACTAAAAGTCCTAGTACTTTCAACCAAGCTAAAGATGTATCTTCTTGCCCAACGAACGCAGATTGTCCAAATTGAATTAGACTAGCTGGTAACGTTGATAAAATACCTGCGAATATGATAATAGAAATACCATTACCAACACCGAACTGAGTGATTTGATCACCAAGCCATATTAAGAAAGCAGTTCCTGCTGTCAAAACTAGTGCAATTAATAAATAACTCATAATTGACTGATTAATAATCAGTGCACCTTTGAGATAATTATTAAATTGGAATGCCATACCTATAGATTGGATAAATGCTAAAGAAATTGCTAAATAACGAGTGACGTTATTTAACTTTCTTCTTCCTACTTCACCTTGTTTTGCCCATTCTGAGAATTTAGGAACAATATCCATTTGTAATAATTGCATTACGATGGATGCAGTGATGTAGGGCACAATACCCATTGCAAAAATAGAAAATCGTTTCAAGGCTCCGCCACCAAAAGTATTTAATAACTCAGTGGCACCTTGAGAACCTTGGGGATTATCAAAAGCTGCAGGATTAACTCCTGGAGCTGGTATATAAGTCCCTATTTTAAAAATTACTAACATTGCTAGTGTGAAGAAAATCTTGTTACGAACTTCTTTTGTTCTAAAGAAATTCACAAGGGTTTGAATCATTAGATCACCTCGTGTGCTCCACCTTTAGCATCAATAGCTTCTGCTGCTGAAGCTGAGAATTTATGAGCTTTCACTGTCAATTTCTTATCAAGTGAACCATTACCTAGTATTTTAATACCAGATTTTTCATTCTTAACAACACCAGATTCTACTAATAAAGCTGGAGTTACTTCAGTACCATCTTCAAATTTATTAAGTTGGTCTAAGTTAACAATAGCATATTCTTTACGATTTATGTTAGTAAAACCACGTTTTGGTAAACGACGGAATAATGGTAATTGACCACCTTCGAATCCTGGTCTTACACCACCGCCTGAACGAGCTTTTTGACCTTTGTGTCCGCGACCACTTGTTTTACCGTTACCTGTCGCAACACCACGTCCAACACGATTGCGTTCTTTACGTGAACCTTCTGCCGGTTTTAACTCATGTAATTTCATTTCGGCACCTCCTTGATTATTTTTCTTCTACTGTTAATAAGTGCTTAACTTTGTTGATTTGCCCACGAATAGCAGGGTTATCTTCAACAACTACTGAACTGTTAGTCTTTTTAAGACCTAAAGCTTCAACAGTTTTACGTTGTGTTTCAGGACGACCAATAACACTACGAGTGAGGGTAATTTGTAATTTAGCCATAACTAGTTTTCCCTCCTTAATTGTATAATTCTTCTACTGTTTTGCCACGTAATTTCGCAACATCTTCAGCATTTTTAAGGTTTTGTAAACCATTGATTGTCGCACGAACCATGTTAATTGGAGTGTTTGATCCTAATGATTTACTTAAGATATCTGTAATACCTGCTAATTCAAGCACGGCACGAACAGGACCACCAGCGATAACCCCTGTACCAGGTGCAGCCGGTTTCATAAATACGCTTCCTGAACCGTAACGGCCAGTAATTGTGTGTGGAGTTGTACCTTCAACACGTGGAACAACTACTAAATCTTTTTTAGCTGCTTCTACAGCTTTTTTGATTGCTTCAGGTACTTCTTGTGCTTTACCAGTACCGAAACCTACACGACCATTTTTGTCTCCAACTACAACTAATGCAGTGAAACGGAAACGACGACCACCTTTTACAACTTTTGCTACACGGTTGATTGTAACAACGCGTTCTTCAAATTCTTTCGTCTCTTCTTCTCTACGAGCCATGTATTTGTCCCTCCTTTAAATTAAAATTCTAATCCGCTTTCTCTTGCAGCTTCAGCTAATGCTTTAACACGTCCGTGATATAAATATCCTCCACGGTCGAATACGATTTCTTTAATGCCTTTGTCAGCAGCTTTTTTAGCAATTGCTTCACCGACTTTAGTTGCCAATTCAACTTTAGTTGCTGAAGTAGCAATGTCGCTATCTTTTGAAGAAGCTTGAGCTAATGTTACGCCTTTATTATCATCAATAATTTGAGCGTAGATATGCTTGTTTGAACGATATACGTTTAAACGTGGCTTTTCAGCTGTACCTGATAAGTTAGTACGAACACGAGCATGTCTTTTTAAACGCACTTTGTTTTTATCAATTTTACTGATCATTTCAATACTCCTTTCTGTAGAGTTTTATCTATTATTTACCAGTTTTACCTTCTTTACGGCGAACATATTCACCTTGGTAACGAATACCTTTACCTTTATAAGGTTCTGGAGGTCTTACTGAACGGATGTTAGAAGCTAATGCTCCAACTTGTTCTTTTGAAATACCTTCAACTTTAACGACTGTGTTTTTCTCAACTGAGAAAGTAATATTTTCTTCAGCTTTAATTTCAACTGGGTGAGAATAACCAACGTTAAGGATTAAGTCTTTACCTTGCATTTGAGCACGGTAACCTACACCAACAAGCTCAAGTACTTTTTCGTATCCTTGAGAAACACCTTGTACCATATTGTTTAATAAAGCACGAGTTGTACCATGGTTTGTTCTATCTTCTTTAGAATCAGATGGTCTTACAACTTCAATTGTGTTTTCTTCTTGTTTGAATGTCATTCTTTCATTTAAAGTTCTTGATAATTCACCTTTAGGACCTTTAACAGTTACATGATTTCCATCAAAAGTTACTGTTACGTCACTAGGAATGTCAATAATTTTCTTACCAACACGACTCATGTTATGGCACCTCCTTATTTTTTATTACCAAACGTATGCGATAATTTCTCCACCAACATTACGTTTTCTTGCTTCTTTATCAGTGATTACACCTTCAGAAGTTGATACTAATGCGATACCTAAACCATTTAATACTTTAGGCATTTCGCTAGCTTTTGCATAAACACGTAAACCTGGTTTTGAAATACGTTTTAATCCTGTGATAACACGCTCATCGTTTTGACCATATTTTAAGAATAAACGAAGTACACCTTGTTTATCATCTTCTACGTATTCAACATTTTTAATGAAACCTTCACTCTTTAAGATTTCAGCAATTTCTTTTTTGATATTTGATGCAGGTAATTCTAATTTCTCGTGACGCACCATGTTTGCGTTTCTTACACGAGTAAGCATATCTGCGATTGGATCTGTCATTGTCATTGATTGTTGCCTCCTTTCAGACTCTTTTTTATTACCAGCTAGCTTTACGAACGCCAGGGATTTGGCCTTTGTAAGCTAATTCACGGAAACAAATACGGCATAATTTAAATTTACGATATACAGAATGTGGACGGCCACAACGTTCACAACGAGTGTATTCACGAACTGCATATTTTTGTTTTTTTTGTTGCTTAGCAACCATTGAAGTTTTAGCCACTTAATTAGCCTCCTTTAAATAATTATTTACGGAATGGCATACCGAAGTTAGCTAACAATTCACGAGCTTCTTCATCAGTGTTAGCAGTAGTTACGATAACAATATCCATTCCTCTAACTTTACTTACTTTATCATAGTCGATTTCTGGGAAAATTAATTGTTCTTTAACACCTAAAGTGTAGTTACCGCGTCCGTCAAATGCTTTTTTAGAAACACCTTGGAAGTCACGTACACGTGGTAATGATACTGAAATTAATTTGTCTAAGAATTCATACATTCTTTCACCGCGAAGTGTTACTTTCGCACCGATTGGCATACCTTCACGTAAACGGAAAGTCGCGATTGATTTTTTAGCTTTAGTTACTAATGGTTTTTGACCAGTGATTAATTCTAATTCTTCAACAGCATTGTCTAATACTTTAGAATTTTGTACTGCGTCACCTACACCCATGTTCACAACGATTTTATCTATTTTTGGTACTTCCATCACTGAACTATAATTGAATTTTTTCATTAAGCTTTCAGTAACTTCAGTATTAAACTTTTCTTTTAAACGGTTCAAAGTGGGATCCTCCTTTCAACTTGTTATTAATTATTAGTTTTGATTTCTTCGCCAGATTTTTTAGCGATACGAACTTTTTTACCATCAACAAATTTGTAACCTACACGTGTTGGTTCATTTGTTTTAGGGTCTAATAATTGTACATTAGAAACATGGATTGCTGCCTCTGTTTCTAAGATTCCACCTTCAGGATTTAATTGAGTTGGTTTTTGGTGTTTTTTCATAATGTTAACACCTTCCACAACGACACGGTCTTTTTTAGGTAGAGTAGCGATTACTTTACCTTCTTTACCTTTGTCTTTACCTGCGATAACTTTAACGTTGTCACCTTTTTTGATATGCATGTGGGCACCTCCTTATTTGTATTGGTTGTTATTTATTAAAGTACTTCTGGTGCTAATGATACGATTTTCATGAAGTTACCTTCACGTAATTCACGAGCAACAGGTCCGAAGATACGAGTACCACGTGGGCCTTTGTCATCACGAATGATAACACATGCATTTTCATCAAATTTAATATATGAACCGTCATTACGACGAACACCTGACTTAGTACGTACGATTACAGCTTTGACAACGTCACCTTTTTTAACAACGCCACCTGGTGTTGCATTTT
Source organism: Staphylococcus argenteus (assembly GCF_000236925.1). Taxonomy (NCBI): domain Bacteria; kingdom Bacillati; phylum Bacillota; class Bacilli; order Caryophanales; family Staphylococcaceae; genus Staphylococcus; species Staphylococcus argenteus. Next base: position 2,248,014 of record NC_016941.1, read on the forward strand.
TAACAGTACATACGATAACATCGCCGATGTTTGCTGTTTTACGACCAGATCCACCTAATACTTTGATTGTAAGAACTTCACGAGCACCAGAGTTGTCTGCTACTTTCAAGCGTGTTTCTTGTTGGATCATTAGTTAAACCTCCCTTATCTCTAAACTTGTATTAAATAATTACTGACTCTTCAACAATCTCTACTAAACGAAAACGTTTTGTTGCTGATAAAGGACGAGTTTCTTGAATTTTAACAATGTCTCCTAATTTAGCTGAATTGTTTTCATCATGAGTTTTGTATTTTTTAGAGTATTTTACTCGTTTACCGTATAATTTGTGTGTTTTGTAAGTTTCAACAAGTACTGTGATAGTCTTGTCCATTTTGTCTGAAACAACTTTACCTACATAAACTTTACGATCGTTTCTTTCGCTCACTTTTGTAACCTCCTCTTACTTAATTATTGATTAGCCTTACTTTGTTCAATTTCTCTTTCACGAGCAACAGTTTTTAGACGTGCAATCGTTTTTCTTACTGTACGAATACGTGCAGTTTCTTCTAATTGACCTGTAGCTAACTGAAAGCGTAGGTTAAAAAGCTCTTCTTTTGAAGATTTGATTTGTTCTTCGATTTCTGAAGTGGTTAAGTCTCTAATTTCCTTAGCTTTCATTTGTTTCACCACCCAATTCCTCACGTTTTACAAACTTAGTTTTTACTGGAAGTTTGTGACTTGCTAAACGTAGTGCTTCACGCGCAACTTCTTCAGATACGCCAGCAACTTCGAATAAAATTCTACCTGGTTTAACAACTGCGATCCAGCCTTCAACCGCACCTTTACCAGCACCCATACGTACTTCTAAAGGTTTTTTAGTATATGGTGTATGTGGGAAGATTTTAATCCAAACTTTCCCGCCACGTTTCATGTAACGTGTCATTGCTATACGAGCAGATTCGATTTGACGAGATGTGATCCAAGACGTTGTAGTTGCTTGTAAACCAAACTCACCAAATGTTACGTAGTTACCGCCTTTAGAACGACCAGTTGTTTTAGGACGATGTTGACGACGATATTTTACACGTTTTGGTAGTAACATTATTATTTTCCTCCTCCACTAGTGTTCTTAGTAGGAAGAACTTCTCCACGATAGATCCATACTTTAACGCCTAATTTACCGTAAGTAGTGTCAGCTTCAGCATGTGCATAATCGATGTCAGCACGTAATGTATGAAGTGGAACAGTTCCTTCTGAATATTGTTCAGCACGAGCGATATCAGCTCCGCCTAAACGACCAGATACTTGAGTTTTGATACCTTTAGCACCAAGTTTCATAGCTCTAGTAATTGCTTGTTTTTGTACACGACGGAATGAAGCACGGTTTTCTAATTGACGTGCGATATTTTCTGCTACTAAACGAGCATCAAGATCAACTTTTTTGATTTCAATTACGTTGATGTGTACTTTTTTATCAGTTAACGCATTTAATTTGTTGCGTAATTTTTCGATTTCTGAACCGCCTTTACCAATTACCATACCAGGTTTACCAGTATGAATTGCAATGTTGATACGGTTTGCAGCACGTTCAATCTCTACGTGAGATACTGATGCTTCTTTTAATTCATTATCAATAAATTTACGGATTTTTAAATCTTCGTGTAAAAGTGAAGCGAAGTCTTTTTCAGCGTACCATTTAGCTTCCCAATCACGGATAATACCAACACGAAGTCCGATTGGATTAATTTTTTGACCCACAGTATTCCCTCCTTAAAAGTTAATTAAGCTTCTTTAGCTTCTTCTTTACCGTCACTTACGACGATTGTAATGTGGCTTGTACGTTTGTTAATCGCACTTGCACGACCTTGCGCACGTGGACGGAAACGTTTTAATGTTGGTCCTTCGTTAGCATATGCTTCTTTAACAACTAATTCATCTGTGTTCATGTCATAGTTATGTTCAGCATTAGCTAAAGCGGACATTAATACTTTTTCAATTACTGGTGATGAAGCTTTGTTTGTTAATTTTAAAATTGCAATAGCTTCAGCAGCATTTTTACCTCTGATTAAGTCAAGAACTAATCTTACTTTACGAGGTGCGATTCTTATTGTTCTAGCAACCGCTTTTGCTTCCATTAGGATGTCCTCCTCTACTTAATAAATGTTATCTTCTTGTTTTCTTGTCGTCTGCAACGTGTCCTTTGAATGTACGAGTAGGAGCAAACTCACCTAATTTATGACCTACCATATCTTCAGTTACATATACAGGTACGTGTTTACGTCCGTCGTATACTGCAAAAGTATGTCCGATGAAATTAGGGAAAATTGTAGAACGACGTGACCATGTTTTGATTACTTGTTTCTTTTCGCTTCCTTCTTGAGCTTCAACTTTTTTCATTAAATGCTCATCGACGAAAGGTCCTTTTTTAATACTACGAGCCATTTGGGCGCCTCCCTTCTTATTATGTGCGTGCAGCTTTAAGCCGCACACCCAAATAAGTTGATTATATTATTTTTTCTTACGTCCACGAACGATAAGTTTGTCTGATGATTTTTTACCACGACGAGTTTTCTTACCAAGCGTAGGTTTACCCCATGGTGACATTGGAGATGGTCTACCGATAGGAGCACGACCTTCACCACCACCGTGTGGGTGATCGTTAGGGTTCATTACAGAACCACGAACTGTAGGACGGATACCTTTCCATCTTGAACGTCCGGCTTTACCAACGTTTACTAATTCGTGTTGTAGGTTACCAACTTGACCGATTGTTGCACGGCAAGTAGATAAGATCATACGAACTTCACCAGATCTTAATCTGATTAATACGTATTTACCTTCTTTACCAAGTACTTGAGCACTTGCACCAGCTGAACGAGCAATTTGTCCACCTTTTCCAGGTTTAAGCTCGATGTTGTGTACTACTGTACCAACTGGAATGTTTTGTAATGGTAATGCGTTACCAACTTTGATGTCAGCTTCTGCACCACTTTCAACGATTTGACCTACTTCTAATCCTTTAGGAGCAATGATATATCGTTTTTCACCGTCTGCATATACAACTAATGCAATGTTTGCTGAACGGTTTGGATCATATTGAATAGAATCAACTTTAGCATTGATACCATCTTTGTTACGTTTGAAATCGATAACACGGTATTGACGTTTGTGTCCACCACCATGGTGTCTTACAGTCAATTTACCTTGGTTGTTACGTCCCGCTTTTTTCGGTAGCGGTTTTAATAATGACTTTTCAGGTGTAGTTTTCGTGATTTCAGCGAAATCTAACGAAGTCATATTACGACGACCATTTGTTATTGGCTTATACTTTTTAATAGCCATTGTCGCTTACCTCCTTAATGGTAATTGGTTTATTAGTTAAATAAGTCGATTGAACCTTCTTTAAGTTTTACAATCGCTTTTCTTCTTTTGTTTGTATAGCCTTGGTAACGGCCCATACGTTTTTTCTTAGGTTTGTAATTCATGATATTAACACTTGCAACTTTTACGTTGAAGATTTCTTCAACTGCCATTTTCACTTGTGTTTTGTTAACACGAGTGTCAACGTCGAAAGTGTATTTGTCTTCAGCCATTGCTTCAGAAGATTTCTCAGTGATTACGGGGCGCTTAAGAATATCTCTTGCTTCCATTATCCGAGCACCTCCTCAACTTTTTTAGCAGCAGCTTCAGTGATTACTAAGCTGTCAGCATTAGTGATATCTAATACATTTAAACCTTGAGCAGTTGTTACTTGAACACCAGGGATGTTACGTGCTGATAATTCAACATTTACATCTTCGTTTTCAGTAACTACTAATACTTTTTTAGGTTGTTCTAATGTAGTTAATACATTTTTGAATTCTTTAGTTTTTGGAGCTTCAAAGTTGAATGCGTCAACTACAGTTAAGCCGTTCTCTTGAACTTTGAAAGATAATGCTGAGCGTAAAGCTAAACGACGCATTTTCTTTGGCATTTTGTATGCATAACTTCTTGGAGTTGGTCCGAATACGATACCACCACCACGCCATTGTGGAGCACGGATTGTACCTTGACGAGCACGACCTGTTCCTTTTTGCTTCCATGGTTTACGTCCGCCACCACTTACTGCTGAACGATTCTTAACAGCATGTGTACCTTGACGTAATGAAGCACGTTGTAAATGAATAGCTTCGAAAAGAACGCTATTATTTGGCTCAATACCGAATACTGCATCGCTTAATTCGATTGAACCTGATTTAGTTCCGTCTAATTTTAAAACATCATAATTAGCCATTATGCATTTCCTCCTTTCACTTCTTATTATTTATTACCTTTTTTGATTGAAGTTCTGATTTCTACTAAACCTTTTTTAGGTCCAGGTACGTTACCTTTTACTAAGATAACTTTGTTTTCTGTGTCAACTTGAACTACTTCTAAGTTTTGAACAGTTACTGTGTTTCCACCCATACGTCCTGGCATTTTTTGGCCTTTAAATACTCTTGAAGCATCTGAAGCCATACCTACAGAACCTGGTGCTCTGTGGAAATGAGAACCGTGTGACATAGGTCCACGAGATTGTCCGTGGCGTTTAATTGCACCTTGGAAACCTTTACCTTTTGATACGCCTGTTACGTCAATTACGTCGCCAGCTACAAAAGTATCTACTGAGACTTCTTGACCTACTTCGTAAGCATCCACGTCTACATTGCGGAATTCACGAATGAAGCGCTTAGGTGCTGCGTCAGCTTTTTTAGCGTGACCTTCAGCTGGTTTATTAGCATATTTATTAGATTTTGCATCTTTTTTGTATGCTTTTTTGTCTTCAAATCCAACTTGGATTGCGTTGTATCCATCAACTTCAACAGTTTTCTTTTGTAATACAACATTTTCTTTAGCTTCTACTACTGTTACAGGGATTAATTCACCGTTTTCTCCGAATACTTGTGTCATCCCAATTTTTCTTCCTAAGATTCCTTTGGTCATCGAAAGTCCACCTCCTAAAATTGTCTATTATAATTTGATTTCGATGTCTACACCAGATGGTAAGTTTAAGCCCATTAAAGCGTCAACTGTTTTTGGTGTTGGGTTTACAATATCGATTAAACGTTTGTGTGTACGTTGTTCGAATTGTTCACGTGAATCTTTATACTTATGCACGGCACGGATGATTGTGTATACTGATTTCTCAGTTGGTAACGGAATTGGTCCAGAAACATCTGCACCAGAACGTTTCGCTGTTTCTACAATCTTCTCAGCTGATTGATCAATCACGCGGTGATCATAAGCTTTTAATCTGATTCTGATTTTTTGTTTTGCCATAATTTTCCCTCCTTATTCGTCTACATTTAGTGATAGACTTCTCCACGAAAACTATCTTACACAGCGCCATGGCAAAGCGGCCGGGTGTGTCAGTAACCTTTCGCTTCATCGCTTTTCTTAAAGTCCAACGTTAGTTATGTTACACGAAAAACATCGATAAATCAAGGCTTTTCACATAATTTTTCTATCTGTCTAACACATACTTTTATATTTTACTTTATATACAAAGCCAGTTCAACTATTTTCGGGATATTTTTTATTTCTTCTTTTGTTGTAAAATGCTATCTTGAATCATTTTATTATTATCATTGAAAATTATTCTATATAATTAGACATAAGGATGGTGGTGAAAGAATATGAAGAATGGACCAAAATTAACTTTAGCGATTATAGGTATCTTTTTAATATTATGCGAGTTTTTCTATGGGATACCATTTTTAGGTGCAGCCTTTATTTTGAGTTTTGGATGGCAACCATTAACATTTAATGCGTTACTTTATTTAATTCTTACTATTATATTATTAGTAAATAGACAAAACGCTATTAGACCTATTGTTATTATTCCTTTAATAGGTCTTGCAGGTAGCTTTTTAGCAATTATCCCTTTCTTAGGCATATTAATTCATTGGGTTTTATTTTTCCTAATGATTTTATTTGTGGCAGTAGTTCTATCAGCACCAACATATATACCTAATAAAAACGCACGTGTTATTTATACACAATACAAGGATGGGCATAAAGAGTAACAATTTCATTTAAAGCTTAAATTGCTGTATATAATATAGAAGAAACGCGTCCAACTATTTTGCATAAATGCTTCTTTATATACAGTGCAACCGTGTATTGATACCTATTAATCACTATATCAATTTTTTGTACTAGCGCTTAGTAAATATGTTTGTTAACACAGAATAAAAACGACTCCCCAGTAATTTGGGAAGTCGTTTTATTTTGTCATGATTTAGCCATGAACGAATATAAAGTAAAGAATGAATAACACCATTAAAACGTACATTATTGGATGTACTTCTTTATGTTTTTTAGAAATAAGCATTGTAATTGGATAGAAAATAAATCCACATGCAATACCAGTAGCAATTGAATATGATAAAGGCATCATAATAATTGTAATGAAAGCTGGTACTGCCACTTCAAAACTTTTCCAGTTTATTTCAGCAAAGTTTGCAGCCATCAATACACCTACAACTACCAACGCTGGTGTTGTTACTGCACTCGTTACAACTGCAATTAATGGGCTAAAGAATAGAGCCAATAGGAAACAACAACCCGTTACTATACTAGCAAAGCCGGTTCTAGCACCTACTGCTACACCTGATGTTGACTCGATATAAGAAGTTGTAGTAGTTGTTCCAAAAATCGATCCTACAATTGTAGCCAAAGAATCTGAGAACAAAGCACGTCCAGCTCTTGGTAACTTATTATCTTTCATAATACCCGCTTGAGTAGCTACGGCTACTAATGTACCTGCAGTGTCAAAGAAATCAATAAATAAGAACGTTAATATTACAATTAAAAATTGTATCGTAAATAATTGACTTGGATCTTTAAATGCTTCAAATGCGGCACCAAAAGTCGGCTCAATACTAGGGATTTTACCAACAATACCATTCGGCATTTGAATCAATCCTGTAAACATACCTACGATTGCCGTGATAATCATACCGATAAAGATAGAACCTGGTAATTTAATAGCATATAAAATCACAGTAATAACTATCCCGAAAATAGCTAACAGCACTGGTGCATCTGTCAAATGTCCCAATGTTACTAAAGTAGATTCATTTTTGACTATAATACCTGAACTTTGTAGACCAACAAAGGTAATGAATAATCCAATACCTGCCGAAACAGCCATCTTCATTTGATATGGTATCGCATTAATAATAACTTCTCTAAACCCTGTGACGGTTAATATTGCAAAGAATATTCCTGAGAATAGTACGCCCGTCAAACCAACTTGCCAAGGAATACCCATCGTTAACACAACTGTAAATGCAAAGAATGCATTCAATCCCATACCTGGTGCTAACGCAATTGGATATTTAGCTATTAATCCCATAAACAGCGAACCGACAAATGCCGCTAAAGCTGTCGCTACGAAAATAGCACCTTGATCCATTTTCATGCTGTCAGATACACCTTTAACGCCAGCTAAGCTTAGAACTTGTGGGTTAACTGCTAAAATATAAGCCATTGATAAGAAAGTCGTAATACCGCCTAGAATTTCTCTTTTAAAGTTTGTTCCATATTTATCGAACTGGAAATAGTTTTTCACGAATGGATGCTCCTTTTTTTAAAATACTTTAATAGTTTAATATCATTCTTGATAAAAAACAATACTAAAAGCGAACTTTTCATTTTTCTGATCTAACTTCGTTCGATTTTCCCTACAATTTTAAGTTTTTCAATGCATCTTTAAACGGATTATTATCCAATCCTTCATCTTGGTTCATGTATTTCTTCATTTCTTTACGTGATACTTTACCAGAAGTCTTATTCTTCATACGTTGATCCATATGTGCTTGCGTTTCAGAATGACCACACACACAACGATAAACTGCTTCTTTACCTCTCCCAAAAAGTGTTAGTTTTTTCTTACAGTTTGGACATCTTGCATTCGTTTTGCGTTGGACATTCTTCTTCGTCTTACACGACGGATCTTGACAAACTAGCATTTGCCCGTTTTTAGTTTTAACTTTAATCATAAATTTCCCACATGTTGGACATTCAGTTGTCGTTAAATTATCATGCTTATATTTTTGTTCGCTATTTTTTATTCCGTTTACAACATCTTTCGTAAAATCTTTCATTTCATTGATGAATTTTTTCGATTGATATTTACCACGCTCAATTAACAATAGCTTTTCTTCCCACTGTGCCGTCAAAAGTGGTGATGTTAATTCTTCTGGTGCTAATTCTAAAATTTGTTTACCTTTCGACGTTACTTTAATTTTACCGTCTCTTGATTCGATGGCATTCATATTAAATAACTTATCGATAATATCTGCTCTTGTTGCAACAGTTCCAATTCCACCTGTTTGCTTTAATGTCTGTGCATATTTTTTATCTTTCAATTGAATAAAGTTCTGCGGATTTTCCATTGCTTTTAATAAAGAGCCTTCATTGAAATATTCGGGTGATGTTGTTTCATGCTCTTTAATTTGAGCTTTCTTAATAGACACATTAGTACCTTCAACAAATGGTTGTTTCTTTTCGGTAACTGAATCACCTTGTCGCAATGCTTTAAATCCTAGTGCTGTTGTTACATTTTCTTTTAGTACGAATGTATATCCTGCTATTTTCAATATCACAGTAATAGTATCGTATTCATGTGGCGGCATTAACGCTTCTAAAAATCGTTCTACAATCATTTCGTATAGTTTAGCTTCTCTATTACTCAAATCTGATATCATCGGTCTAACTTCTGTCGGAATTATTGCGTGATGATCTGATACTTTTTGATTATTAAATATCGACATTTTAGACGAAAATGATTTCGACAACAATTGGCGTGCATAGTTTTTATAATCTGTAGACATTGTTGCTTGGATACGTTCTTTCATTGTATCCACCATGTCAGTCGTTAAATAATTAGAATCCGTTCTTGGGTATGTTACTACCTTATGTCTTTCATATAAGTTTTGAAGCGTATTTAAAGTTTCTTTAGGACCAATTTTATAACGTCTATACATATCTTGTTGCAAATCCGTTAGATTATATAATTGTTGCGGATATGATTTCTTATGCTTTGTAACAACTGACGTTATGTTCCCTGATTCATTTTTCAGTTTATCGACGATCTTTTCTAAAGTGCCCTTATCTGTAAAACGTTCTTTCGATTCTAATTGAAAATCAAATCCATTAACACTTAATGATAACGAATAATATTTCTGTGGTTTGAAAGAATTAATCTCTTGTTGGCGTGTATACACTAATTGAATTGTTGGCGTTTGAACGCGGCCCAACGAAAGCTGTGCGTCATATTTCGTTGTCAGTGCACGTGTCGCATTAATCCCCACAATCCAGTCAGCTTCACTTCTCGCTAATGCTGCATGATATAAATCATCAAATTGACGCCCATCTTTTAAGTTTTTAAAGCCTTGTTGGATTGCTTTTTTAGTAACTGAGCTAATCCATAAACGTCTTAGTGGTTTCTTATTGCCAACTTTATCTAAAATAAGTCGAGCAACTAATTCACCTTCTCGGCCAGCATCTGTAGCAATAATAATGTCTTTCACTTTATTATCTAGTATTAACGCTTTAACTGTTTTAAACTGTTTACTCGTTTTACCGATAACAACAGTTTTCATATATTTAGGTATAATCGGCAAGTCCTCTAAACGCCATTCTTTTAAATGCTTATCATATTGCTCAGGCGTTGCATTTGTAACAAGATGACCTAATGCCCAAGTAACAATATATTGATTATTTTCAAAATAACCATTTCGTTTTTGATTTATTTGTAGTGCATCAGCAATATCTCTTGCCACTGATGGCTTTTCAGCTAATATTAACGATTTCATAATTTATCCTTTCTCATGCGTTCTAAATTAATCGAGCGCATTTTATCCGTTCACTTTAATCAATATTTTAAAATTACTGATTGCAAATGATGTGTTAAATGTATTGTAACATGTTAATATCACTATTAACTTTCATTTCAGTTGAAATATTATATAATTAAGGTAATAAAAAGTACGGAGGTCATGACATGGGCATTGTTCAGTTATATGATATTACACAAATAAAATCGTTCATTGAACATTCTAATTATGAATCAGCATCATATTTATATAAACTTCCTCAACAGTACAAAGAAATTGATGTGTTAATAGCAGACGCAATTGAATCTCCTGGTGTGTTTGCACTTCAAGAAAACGACTCAATTAAAGCGATTATTCTATCGTTCACATATGATAAAGATAAATTTAAAGTAATAGGTCCTTTTATTGCTGATAACTACGTCTTATCAACGGATACATTCGAATCTTTATTTGCAGCAATGACATCAAAACAACCTGAGGACGCAATCTTTAATTTTTCATTCGAAGAAGGTATACAACAATACAAACATTTAATGAAATCTATTCAGGCAAGTTATAATTTCACTGATTATTACATTGAAGCTCGAAAAAGCTTAGAAGACGATATGCATCAACCGAATATTATTCCCTATCATAAAGGCTTTTACCGAGCATTTAGTAAGTTACATACAAATACATTTAAATACCAAGCACAACATCCACAAGAAATTGTTGATAGTTTAGATGAAACCCATCATTTATTTTTGTTTGTTAGTGAAGGTCTGCTAAAAGGTTACTTATATCTCGAAATTGATACACAACAGTCTATCGCTGAAATTAAGTATTTTAGTTCTCATGTTGACTATCGCCTAAAAGGTATTGCTTTCGAATTACTAGCCTATGCCTTACAATACGCTTTCGATAATTATGACATTAGAAAAGTTTATTTTAAAATACGTAATAAAAACAACAAACTCATTGAACGTTTCAATGGTTTAGGATTCCATATTAACTATGAATACATCAAATTCAAATTCGAATCACGCAACGTTAAAAATCAGTCGATTCCCGAATAATATTTTTAAAATGGTTCCCACAGTATGCTATGAAAGTGTATTGTGGGTTTTTCTACTTTTTGTAAACATTGAAAACTTTAAGTAGTTGTTTTTTACTAATAGCACAGAATGCTTTACAATAACATGCAAGTGTCAATTAAGGGGAGCACTTGTATAAATAGCATAGGAGAGTGAGTAGTCTTGCAATTTTTTGATTTCTTAATAGCCCTTTTACCAGCTTTATTCTGGGGAAGCGTTGTTCTTATTAATGTGTTCGTCGGTGGCGGACCATACAACCAAATTCGCGGTACTACGCTAGGTGCCCTTATTGTTGGGTTGGCTTTACTTATAACTGGTTACGCAAAATTCGATAACCCTACTGTCATTATTGTCGGTCTTATTTCTGGTGCATTGTGGGCATTCGGACAAGCAAATCAGCTTAAATCAATCAGTTTAATTGGTGTATCTAATACTATGCCTGTATCAACAGGTATGCAGTTAGTTGGTACAACATTATTCAGCGTTATCTTTTTAGGTGAATGGAGTACGATGACTCAAATTATCTTTGGTTTAATTGCCATGATTTTATTAGTTACTGGTGTCGCTCTTACTTCACTTAAAGCTAAAAATGAACGTCAATCTGATAATCCAGAATTTAAAAAAGCAATGGGTATTTTGATTATTTCTACAGTTGGTTATGTCGGATTCGTTGTGCTTGGTGATATTTTCGGGGTTGGTGGCACAGATGCATTATTCTTCCAATCTGTTGGTATGGCAATTGGTGGATTTATCTTATCAATGAACCATAAAACTTCACTTAGATCAACAGCGCTTAATCTTTTACCAGGTATCATTTGGGGTATTGGTAACTTGTTTATGTTCTATTCACAACCTAAAGTTGGTGTAGCGACAAGTTTCTCATTATCACAATTACTTGTCATCGTTTCTACACTTGGTGGTATTTTCATTTTAGGAGAAAGAAAAGATCGTCGTCAGATGAAAGGTATATGGGCAGGTATCATAATTATTGTCATTGCCGCGATTATACTTGGTAATTTGAAATAAAAGCATCTAGATATATGATTTTTATAATTGCTTACTGAGTTGGAAAAGTGCACTCGTTTTCATTAAAAACTAACTTATTTAGTGACATTTTAAAGCAATATCATTTCTTGTATATAACCCAGGAAATATGCAATTTACAATATGGCTATATGCCGATTCAAATTATCTTTTATAAGTTAATGGTATTTTCAACATTCAATGAGAATGAGAACTTTTACTAAATTATAAACGCGTTTGATTCAATACGTCGTGTAGTTAGAATGATTGTAGGACAAACAACTCTATCTATTAATCATTGTCAATTTAGTTGATTATAAAAATAAATCACATATCATGAAAGCCCCCATACTACAAACATACGCACGTTGTAGTATGGGGGCTCAATTTATACAAAAACATTGCAGTTTTATTTTCAAAATTACAACCTAAATAAACACAGCTTGATACACATATAAAATAATAATACTAATAATGATTGTTAAATTTGTCGCCATACCGATAAATGGGAGTGTTCGATATTTAAATTGGATACCATACGAAATGATTGCAACGCCAACAGGGAACATCCATGTAATAAGCAATGTTGTCTTAATCATATCATCAGATACAGGTAATAAAACGTGAACCAAGCCACCTGCAATCAATGCCAGTCCATAATGCAAACACAAATATTTAATCGTTGCAGGTATGTATTTACGTTCAAGCGTAAAATTCAGCATAACACCTAGCAAAATCATAGACAGGGGCATGTTTGCGTGTGAAAGTATATTAAAAAAATCTATCGCTACGTGCGGCAATTGAATATGATTTAAATTCAAAATAAACATGATGATATAAGTAACCAATGGTACAGACTGCAATAATTTTTTCGCTAAAAATTTAAAATCAAATTGATTACTACCTTCACTAAAGTAACTACCTACAAAGTAAGTAATTCCAAACATCACAAAAGCACCACCAATATCAGCCATACCAAAATATACAAGTCCTGTTTTAGGCCATATCGCTTCTATCAAAGGATAAGCAAACAATCCGATATTCATAGCACCTGTCATCATCCCTACTGATCCACGCATTTGATTGTCATATTTTCTAAAAAACCAAATAGCAATGATTTTCGCTACAATACCGTAAACTATCATCAAAATCGGCAAAATTGAGAATGACAATTTTAATTCTGCACTGTTTAAATTAACAATAACTAAAGATGGAAGTGTAACATTAAGCACCAATGTGGCAATGACTTGACTATCTGTTGCCTTAATATAATTAATCCGCTTCAAAAAGTATCCTAGCGCAATTAATAAAATAATCATTGTAAATTGTTCGGTCAATGTTACCCCTTCTTTCAATAACCTTCATAATTTAATACTTTAACATATTTCACAGATGTTTTAGTAGTCCACTATTTCATGCTATAATCAACAATAAATGCACTTAATTATATTTCAAAGGAGTGTCGTAGTATGTCTTTAGAAAGTCAATTAGCCGAACTTAAACATGATTATATTCGACTTCAAGGCGATTTAGAAAAGCAAGAATCACTTAATCTAGATACGTCAGCACTTGTTCGTCAACTTAAAGAAATTGAAAATGAAATTAGAAACGTTCGAGCTAAGATGGACAATTAACAACTTACTTTTAGTTAATACTGTTTTGCTATGCATTTTTACGAATTGAAATATAATCTCGAGATTTCTATTTGTAATCATAGCAAACACTAAACAGCAGTTGTCATCAAGCTATACGCATAAGTTTTCTATGATAAATACTATATTACATGTAACCTTTGAAACGGAGAGGAAGTTATCATATGCAATTTTATCTGATTTTACTAGCAATACTTTATTTAATTGTTAGTTTTATTAGTATTTTTAAAATGGAAGTTGTATTTACACGTATTTTGAGAATCATTATGGGTGTTTTGCTATTATTCGTCTTAGCATTAACGACGATGAGCTTCCCGAAAGAAAATTGGTGGGTCTTTATTGTCTTACTATTACTAGTTGGTAATGTTGAAGTAACAGGATTTAAAATGCTAAAAAAAGATTTAAAAGGTGTTAATATTTTAAATTTAATGTCTCTATTTATCTTTGTTATATACTTTATCTTAACCATCGTATTATTCTAATTAAAAAAATCAAACATGCGACAACATGATTTCAACTTTTAGTTCAGTGTCTGATTATAAATCTAACATGAACAACGACGATAAAGATGTTCAGATTAATAACTTCACACTTTAATATCAGATTTTTAAGAATGTTATCGAAAAAGCCATCAAAGCAGTCAACTTCATGACCGCTTTGATGGCTTTCTTATTATCTATCGTTTAGTAATTCGATTTTTCAAAGTAAATAAGATTTCATAAATCACTGGTACAACCACTAACGTTAACAATGTAGATGAAATTAAACCGCCGATAACTGTAGCTGCTAGACCTTTTGATATAAGGATTGAGCTATCTTGACCGAACAATAGCGGAACTAACGCACCTATTGTTGCTATTGCAGTCATTAAGATCGGTCTTATTCTAGTGCCACCCGCTTCAATTAAAGCGTCTTTCATCTCCATGCCTCGCTGCTCATTATTGATAACACGATCTATTAATACAATTGCATTCGTTACTACAATACCTATTAACATTAACATACCTATCAAACTTGGTACTGATATCGTTTCTCCAGTGATTAAAAGTGCAATAATCACACCAATAACTGTAAATGGTAATGAGAATAAAATCGTGAATGGTGCTAATCCACCTTTAAATGTAATTACTAAAATCAGATACACTATGATGATAGCTGCTAACATTGCAAATGCCAATTGCGTCATCGCATTATTAATATCATCTGAGGCACCACCAATATTTACTTTTACATTATTCGGCTTATCTATATTGTTTATCTTAGACATCACTTGTCGTGTTGTACCACCCACATCTTTATTTGTTACTTTAGCTGATACTGTTGTTGCATAATCCCCTTGCTCTTGTGTCAATTTACTTGGTGTTGTTGTTTTTACTAAAGTAGCAATATCGCCTAATTTAATTGTGCCTCCAGTTGGCTTTTTCAAAGTAATATTATTCAACTTATCTTCTGACCAGTCTGTTTTCTTATTTTGCTTCACTTTAACATCGATGGATTTACCATTTTCCTTAACAGTAGTCACTGTTTTCTCTGGTAAGTTTTCATTTAAATGCATTGCAAGTTGACTTGCAGAAATGCCATTCTCTGCTGCTTTATTCTGATCCACTTTAATTTCAAATTGATCATATGTTTGGGATAAATCCGATTTAACATTCGCTAGTCCTTTAACTCGTTTCATTTCTTGTTCAATGCGTTGTACAGTAGATTTAATTGCATCTGTAGATGGGCCTTTTACCGTAACTTCTACAGATTTATTGCCTGCACCTGTTCCCAAATCTTGGTTTTTCCATTCTCCAGGGTGTTTAAAACCATCTACATGCTTAATAACTTTATCTGCTTCTACATCAAAGTTGGGTGTGTCATTATCGTATTCAACCATAATTGCCATACTATTTGTGCTGCCAGTTGGATCAACTGGACTGCTTCCACCCACTGAATATTGAATGGTTTTCACATGCTTTTTCTGTTTTAAATATTTTTCGACATCTTTCGCATGATTTAATACAGATTGTTCAGTTTCACCTGGCTTTGGTGTGTACGTAATTGCTAAAAATTTATCATCTCCAGCTGAAATAAAGCTGGTTCCAAGTTTAGGACCGCCAAATACAATTGTTAGAATTAAAATCAAAGTACTTAAAATAATAACAATCCATTTGTGATTTAAAGACCATTTCAAAACCTTTTTATACGTTGTACTCACAACACCTAAACCTTCTTCATGTGGTTTATTTCGACGTCTAACACCTTTTTTAAATAGTGTCGATGCCAATGCAGGAACTAAAGTGATTGAAACTAATAAAGATGCTAATAAACTAAATGCAATTGCTAATGCAAAGGGTCTAAACATTTCACCTACCGAACCAGAAACAAACACTAGCGGTAAAAAGACGATAATTGTCACAAGTGTTGATGACATAATCGGTTTAAACACTTCTGTTGTAGCACTGATAATAAGATTTTCACCTTTTAATTTTTCCTCTGGGTCTGTTAAGCGTCGATAAATATTCTCAACCACGACAATTGAATCATCTATAACACGACCAATAGCTACCGTTAACGCCCCTAATGTTAATATATTCAAAGAAACATTACTTAATTTCAACGCAATAAGCGCCATTAGTAAAGATAGTGGAATGGATATAATTGAAATTAATGTTGTACGAATGTTTCTTAAGAATAATAGAATAACTATTATTGCTACAATTGTACCTAATGCTGCTTTTTCAACCATCGTGTATAGTGATTTTTCGACAGGTTTAGCAGTATCCATTGTTTTAGTTACATTCAAACCTTTATTTTCTTCAATAAATGTATCAATTTTATGTTGAACATCCTTGGCCACTTGAACAGTATTTGCATCTTGAGCTTTAGTAATTTGCAAATTAACTGCATCCTTACCATTTGTTTTAGAAATAGATGAACGTACATCGCCAACTGTGATGTCTGCTAAGTCTTTTAATTTCGCTGTCGGCATACCACTTATATTATTTGACTCGGCCGATTTCGACGTTTGTTGTGAAGATGCTTTATTAACATCTGACATAGCTGAATTTTGAGTATTATCACTTTGAGATTGCGTTTGACCTTGTCCACTTGCCAGCGTTAGTGGGATATTAATATTTTTAAAAGCATCAACAGATTGGTATTGTCCGTCTACGACAATCGATTTATCTTTATCACCAAATTGGAATAATCCAAGGGGAGTAGTTCTAGTCGCTGTTTTCAAATAATTTTCAACATCATCCGCAGTTAATCCATATTTTTCAAGTTCATCTTGCTTAAATTTAAGCGTAATCTCACGATTCGTCTGACCATTCAATTGTGCATTTTGAACACCATCTACCGTTTGTAATTTGGGTATTAACTGTTCATTCAATACTTTCGTTACTTTTTTCAAATCATTATCTTTATTTGAAAACGAATAAGCTAAAACTGGGAAAGCATCCATTGAATTACGTCTTAATTCAGGTTGACCAACTTCGTCTTTAAATTTAATTTTATCAATTTCTTTTTTTAGTTGTTCTTCTGCTTTATCCATATCTGTATTATTGTCATATTCAACTGTCACAATCGATGCATTTTGTATCGATTGAGTTTTAACATCTTTTACATATGCCAAAGATCTAACTTGATTATCGATTTTACTGCTAATTTCATCTTGTGTACTTTGCGGTGTTGCTCCTGGCATTGTCGTTGTAACTGATATAACAGGATTTTGAACATCTGGCAATAACTCTAATTTCAATTTAGCGCTCGCATAAAAGCCACCTAACACAACTAAAACAACCATTAAAAAAATAGCAAACTTATTTCCTAAAGAAAATTGTAGTAATTTTTTTATCACTGTACCTGCCCCCTTTTTACTATTTTTAAAAAATTTTGCCCAACCATTCTATACTGTGTAAAAAAATCTGAACGCAAGTACTAATCATATAAGCGTTCAGATTTGTGTCTTTGATTTATTTACGTTTCAATTTACGTGATATCTTGATTTTAGCTTTCGTCAAGCGTGGTTTAACTTGTTCAATTAGTTGATACAGCGGTTGATTTAGTACATAATCGAACTCACCAACTTTTTCACTTAAGTATGTTCCCCACACTTTTTTAAATGCCCACAAGCCATAATGTTCAGAATCTTTATCTGGATCATTATCTGTACCACCGAAATCATACGTTGTCGCACCATGATCACGCGCATATTTCATCATCGTATACTGCATATGATGATTTGGTAAGAAATCTCTAAATTCATTAGAAGACGCACCATATAAATAATATGATTTCGCACCAGCAAACATTAGTAACGCACCAGAAAGATAAATACCATCCGGATGTTCACGTTCTAATGCTTCCAAATCACGTTTCAAGTCTTCATTTTTAGCAATTTTATTTTTAGCATCATTAATCATGTTTTGTGCTTTTTTAGCTTGTTTCTCAGATGTTTCTTTCTTCTGTTGCCATTTAGCAATTTCCGCATTAAGTTCGTTTAATTCTTGATTTACCTTAGCTATATTTTCTTTCGGATCTAATTTCACTAAAAATAGTTCAGCATCCCCATCTTCATGTAATGCATCATAAATATTTTCAAAATAACTAATATCACGTGTTAAAAAACCATCACGTTCTCCAGTAATTTTCATTAATTCGGCAAAAGTCTTTAATCCTTCTCTATTAGAACGTTCTACCGTAGTGCCACGCTTCAAAGCAAGTCTCACTTTTGAGCGATTACGACGTTCAAAACTATTTAATAATTCATCATCTGTTTTATCAATCGGTGTAATCATAGTCATACGTGGTTGAATATAGTCTTTCGATAAACCTTCTTTAAACCCTTTATGTTTAAACCCTAGTGCTTTCAGATTTTGTAATGCATCTGTACCTTTATCAACTTCAACATCGGGATCGATTTTAATTGCATATGCTTTCTCAGCCTTAGCGATTTCTTTTGCACTTTCTAACAACGCATTCAGCGCTTCTTTATTACTATAATCAACAACAAAACCACGTGAAATATAACATAACGTAAAAGGTAATCTAGGAACCTTTTTAAATAATAACTGAGCAACCCCTTGAACCTCACCGTCACGACCTACAGCGATTCTTCTTGCGTACCATCCAGTTAATTGTTTTGTTTCTGCCCATTTCGTTAATTGTAGTAAATCTCCATTGGGATGAGATTTAACAAATGCGTCATGTTCTTGATTAGTGATATGCATCTTTTCCATGATTTATGATATCTCCTTCTATTTAACAATACATATAATTATACAGTTTGTATCTAACAGTGTCGATTCAGAGCATACATATAAAATCGACAATTCTTTTTTTAATGCTCGTGCTATACGTCGATAAAAAATATGCATCTAAAGCCACTTTGTTATATATAATTATAACTTTTAACGAAGTGCCTTTTCACTGCCTTGTCTTTTCTGTATTTAAAAATTACTGCCTTCACATTCATCAAAATCATTGTAGTTGAATACTATTTTCGTCAATAGCCTACACTATTCTCAAATTCAAATCTTAATATAGTACAAACACTTTAATGTTCATATACGAATACCCTTGTTATAATATCAATAATCTAATTAAGAGGTGTTTTAAATGAGAACAATTATTTTAAGTTTATTTATAATAATGAACATCGTCGCAATTATCATGACACTTAGCCAACCGCTAACAGTAAATTACTTTAGTTTACGTGTCATACTAATCTTTTTCACATTTATATTATCAGTCTTTTTCATATTAATTAAGTCATCACGTTTAAACAATATGTTGACTATTTTATCTATCATACTTGCCATCATCCATATGGCCATACTTGCACATAGCACGTACGTATATCTATACTAATGGTTCGAATCGATATATAGCACCTCTTATAAAAATTGAATATGGTGAAGTTGCCTGTGCATCTTTAATAATCATAGTATGATATTTTGAAACTTTACCATCTTCAATTCTAAAATAAATATCATCATTTTTTAAAATCAAATCTGTATAATTTTCACTTTCCTCCACAATGTCCATGTCATACCATTTCAACCAATTTGCAACTGTTTGTGATCGATTTGTACTTTTCATAATAATTGTTTCAACAGAAAATTGTGTTTGATAATATTTTTCCAATTTTTCAGTTCGCATTGAATCACTTTCTTCCCATTGAATAAAAAATGGTGGCTTGATATCGTTATCATCTTGTTTCATGATATAAAGTAATTGCCACTTCACTTTGCCATCTTTATGTGTATCTCTTTCCATTTGAATTGGCCCTACAACTTCAACTTGTTCACTTTGTAATCTATTCTTCACTGCTTTTATATCATCTGTACGAATGCAAATATTTTTAAAACCTTGTTCATATTTTTCTTGAACAATTTGAGTAGCAAAAGCAACATCGCCTTCTATCGTTTTCGCCATTTTCTTTAACTTTTCATTATTTTCTACATCCAATAGTTCAATATAATTTTCATTAATGTAACCTAATTTATTAAATGTTCCAAATTTATTATGATGCCCACCTGAATGCAACTTTATAACGTCTCCTGGAAAATTAAAATGATTCAACTGGTCAATATAATGAATAATATGATCAAATTTTAATACCATGGTATCCCCCATTTACATGTAATTACGCTTATTTTAACAAAGTATAAAATTTTATGCTCTTAATAATTATATATTGCTTTCCATTTATCTTCGTTTTATAATTACTAATGTTCTAAAATAGTTAGCCAAGCTAACTAATTAAGATTAGGAGATGTCACTATGTTAGCACACGAATTTTTTAATAGTTTTATTTCAGTTTATAGACCTTACTTAAAATTAGCTGAACCGATATTAGATAAACACAATATATATTATGGTCAATGGTTAATCTTACGTGATATCGCAAAACACCAACCAACCACACTCATTGATATTTCACATCGACGTGCGATTGAAAAACCAACAGCAAGAAAAACATTAAAAGTCCTAATTGAAAATGAATTAATTATAGTGGAAAACAGTTTAGAAGATAAACGCCAAAAGTTTTTAAGTTTAACGTCTAAAGGAACTAAACTTTATGAGGCAGTTTGTAACGATGTACAAATACTTCAACAAACTATTGTTGATAAAACTGATATTTCAACTGATCAAATGACAGCAATAGTTAATATAATGAATCAAATTCATGAAACACTTTTAAAGGAGGCAAACGATGATGGATCAATCATCAAATAAAGCACCAATTTTCACCAAAAGTTTTACCATTAATTTTATCGTTAATTTTATTGTTTATTTATGTATGTATTTATTACTAGTAGTTATAGCAGGATACAGTAAACAAACATTTCATGCCTCTGATTCTCTAGCCGGTCTAGTAGTTGGATTATTCATTGTTGGTTCTTTAATAGGTCGTTTTGGTACTGGTAAATTCGTCAATCAAATTGGTCCAAAACGTTTATTATCCATTGGTTTGGTTGCTTTAATCCTGACTCAATTACTTTATTTTGTTGACGGTTCTTTAGCATTTTTAATATTCGTTCGTCTTATTAACGGTATTGCCACTGCTATTGTAACTACGGCAACAGGTACTATTGCTGCTTATGTCACACCTGTAAATAGAAAAAGTGAAGGCATCAGTTTATTTTCACTTAGTTTAGTTTTAGGTACAGCGATTGGACCATTTCTTGGAATGTTGCTTATCACAAAATATAGTATCAATTTACTTTTCATTATTTGCGCAGCATTAGGTGTACTAGGATTAATCATCTCATTATTTATAAAAGTTGATTTCGATATGTCTGAAAGTAAGACAAATCATAATATGATAGAAAAGCGTACATTTAGCATTCATCAATTTATTGCTAAAGAAGCCATTCCTGTGGCCATTGTCATGCTCTTAATCGGTGTGACTTACGCATCAATCTTAACTTATTTACAAGCATTTGCTATCGAGCGTCAACTCGTAACGGCAGCAAGTTATTTCTTCATTTGTTACGCGATTGCGTCATTAGTTACTAGACCAATTGCCGGCAGATTGATGGATGATAAAAATGAAAATGTGATCGTATATCCAGCATTTATTATGCTCTTCTTGTCTTTTGTATGCTTAATTATAAGCCATCAAAGCTGGCTTATATTAATTGCTGGTGCATGTCTTGGTTTAGGTTACGGAAATTTATCATCTGCTATGCAGTCAATTGCTATTAAAGTCTCACCACCAATTAAATACGGCATTGCTACATCAACGTTTTATGTAGGGCTTGATGCTGGTGTCGGCTTTGGTCCATCGTTTCTAGGATTATTTAGCCATATGTTTTCACATAGTCAAATATTTGGTTTTATGGCAGTTTTAGCTATTATTACCATGGTTGTTTATTTCTTTGTTCATGGACGTCATGTTACACATAATCCTTCACACTAATAGCTTTGTATAAAAAAGCATGCTAATCAAATTACATCATTGTCTGTCCCCAAGACATTGATACGATGAACTGATTAGCATGCTTTTATTATATTAATTTGTAACGCTTAATACTTCTATTTCTTTTTTAATTTTGTCTAGTACTTTCTTTTGTGGCGCACTATAGAAATAGAATACTTGTCTTTCATCCGTTTCAGAACGCAGTTTAGAAATAAGTTCTTTTTTGTAGATTTTACGGATAATCACATCAATTTTACTTGTATCCCATAACATTTCGAAATGTAATGTATCTCTTAATTCCTTACCACTAATCTTTTCAGCTTCATACACTTTAAAAAGTACTACAAACTCTTCAATAGAAATCTTGTGTGTTGATTTCAACCAGTGCTTTAACTGACTTAACTCTCTTTCTGCTTCTATAAAACGTTGAACCTTATTACTCATAATATGATGCCTCCTATGTTTCTTCTTAGATGTTTGTAATTCATATTATAATACAATTACTTAAATTAATTATATATCAAACTTAGCATTTTATCTATTACAAATATTAAATTGATGTCTATATCTTGTTTAGATTTATATCTTTTGGACAACTCGTTATTTAATCGACAAATTTTATACTTAAATATGATATTTTACAACTTAATGTTTTGGTGCTAATTTTGACAATACCACACATGTTGTTCGTATATATTTTTAAATTTCTACAGCGTTAGCTATATTCTTTAATCAAACGTAAAAACGATCATCTCTATATAATTTGGTATAGATATGATCGCTATTTTAGGTAGGGACTTTGTTATCTATAAAATTAAAACTCATAGGCAATAAGTTGATAATTTTGTCACTTCATAAAAAATCATTTGCGAACTTAACTTTAATTCAAAAACACATCATAGCATATTAACCAAAATAGTGGCTAAAATAATAGAAAAGCGTCACTTCATTTCACAGAAATTATCATACTTATAATATTTACGTGATGTCTATTTTCTAAAAAATAAGATTGATAAACAAAAAATTATTTTTAGTCAATGCAACATTAAATCAATTAACCACCAATATAATTCATATTGATTTTTTTACGTTGACGATTGGCAACTGTTTGTGCCGTTCTCTCATCTGAATAACGATCATCTCGCACATGCCATAACGCTTTGAACTGCTCTTTTAATTCTTCATCAGTTACGCCAGAGCGAATAAACGACTTAACATTAAATCCATCGACAGTTGAGAATAAGCACCCGTAAAATTTTCCATCTGATGATAATCTTGCACGTGTACATGACGAACAAAATGATTGGGACACGCTTGTAATCAATCCAAATTTAACACCATTGTCCTTGTGACGATAATATTTTGCAACTTCACCAAAGTATTTAGGTTCAACAGCTTCTATTTCAAAATTCTGTTCAATCATTGTAAGCATTTCATCTTTTGTTACTACCTTATTAAAATTCCACCCATTATCATTACCGACATCCATAAATTCTATAAATCGAATTTCAATGTGCTTTTGTTTAAAATAGTTGAGCATTGGTATAATTTGACCATCATTAATTCCTTTTTGTATAACAACATTAACTTTAACATTGAAACCTATAGATTTTGCATAATCGATTTGTTCCAATATCGTTGTAGCTTTAATATTTCGATTATTAATTGATTGAAACAACGTATCATCTATAGCATCTAGGCTGACATTAATTCTACGAAGTCCAGCAGCATATAATTTTTGACCATGTTTTTTTAATAATAAACCATTTGTTGTTAACCCTATATCTTCAATACCTTCAATTTGAGTTAATTTTGCAATGAGTTGATCTAAATCTCTTCGCATTAATGGTTCACCACCAGTAATCCGAAGTTTTTTCACGCCTAATTCCGAATAAATTTTAGCAATTCTCGTCATCTCATCAAAAGTTAACAATTCATTTTTAGGTAAAAATATAAAGTCATCCCCAAATACTTCTTTAGGCATACAGTAATCACATCTAAAATTACAACGATCTGTCACAGATAACCGTAAGTCACGGATTGGACGTCCTAGTTTATCTTTAATTTGTTCTACCATTTCCGGACCCCCTAACTACTTACAATATTTTTATTAATGTGTCCAAATCTTGTTGATAATTTATATTCCTATACCAATACGTTGGTGCATCTACATCATTCACGTCTAAACAGTCTGTAGATAACTCACGGTATACATTTTTAAAACTATAATCGTCTGAGTTTAAAGCTCTAGTTATAGCATCTAATGCATTTGGACTATAGAAGGCAATGGTTGGTATAAATCGTCCATCTTCTTTAAAAGCTGCCACATCCAAATGATCTTCGATAAGGTGTGATACTAAAAATTGATACAAACTACTAACAGCTTTACCGGTAATCATAGGCGTATCGACAGAAACAACAAAAAACAACTCCTCTTCAGGGTGTTGTTTCATAATTGTATAAATACCTGATAAAGGACCTTTATCTTGATGTTCGACATCATCAATAACGACATTCGGATAATCAAATTGCGTTGACAATTGCGCATTTGTACTAATAATAATTTCATTAAACATATTTGTTGAATCCAACGTCTTAATTATTTTTCTATAAAAAGGGTCGCCGTTCAATTGTGCGAATGCTTTCGGTTTACCAAAACGTTTAGAATGACCACCTGCAAGAATAATTGCTTTCATATAATTTTACCCCCCACTAACTGGTGGAATTAGTGCAACGGTATCATTCGGATTTATGAAATCTGATTTTTGTACAAATTCCTCATTTACAGCAACTTGAAATTTTTTATTATTTATTTGTGGATAACGTTCAAATAAGAAACTTTCAAATTGCTGCACAGTTACCGCTTTTTCAAGCACAATATCTTCTTGTCCCTTTTTTAAAATTTCTTTAATTTCTGCGAAGTAAAGTACCTTCATTTCTATTATTCCTCCCTCTTCGCTTCCTCATAATTACCTTTTTGATGACCTTGCCATTCAGAACCATCTTCCCAAATTTCTTTTTTCCAAATTGGAACGATTTCTTTAATTCGTTCGATAGCGTATTCATTTGCTCTGTACGCATCTTTACGATGTGGCGACGATACGGCAATTAATACTGCAACATCAGAAATTTGTAATGGTCCTATTCTATGCACAATGCTCGTAATCGTCCCAGGCCATTTTTCATTTATTTCATCCCCGATTTGTGCTAATTTCTTTTCAGCCATCGGAACATATGCTTCATATTCGAGATATTCCGTTTTAACTCCCTTAGTCCACTCTCGTACATGACCTGTAAAAACAACTACAGCTCCTTGATATTCATTAATAGTGAAATCTCGGTATGGTGCTGTTTCTATCGGATCAGTCACGATTTCAAATTGTTTCATTCATTTCAATCCTCTATTTAAATTGTGCGTCACAATCATTTTTCACTTTATTTAATAGCCAATTATCAAATAACGTAAAATCATCGGTCTCCCTGACGTTAATGCTATAGCATATATTTGATAATTGTCTTAATTCCTCTAAATCTTGCTCATTTTGATAGACAACCACTTTGTCAAAAACTGCATTTTTGAAACCTTCAACTAAAATGATATTGGTGTCAATTGTAACAGATTTTTCAATAATTTGAGTAAGATTTTGTTTTTCAACTCGTGTAACAGTTTGTTGAAATTCTAGACCATGCACAATACTTTGATCTGCTCCTGCTTCAAAATGTTTCATATGATCTACATCAGTATGTTGTAATTGAATATCTTCATCATAATGACCATGATGTTTAATCGTAGCAACTTTATAACCTTGTGATTTTAGAAAAGATACTGCATGTGACATCAGTGTTGTCTTTCCAGCATTTTTATAACCTATGATTTGCAAAATCATAAATGAAGTTCCTCTTCAGCAGCTTCTGATTCTGTCAATATCACATCGACAGTATGACCAGCTTTGAAACCACGTGAACCACCAGGTAGCATTATCATACAGTTTGCATGTGCAATCGCAACAACTGCACCTGATTTATTAAATCCCGAAGGCACTACAGTTGCACCGGCACTAGTTAAAGTGGCCTTTGCACGAATAAAACGAGTAAATGGATTAGCTTTCGAAAAATCTTCCATTAAAGTTGCTTTAACTACTTGCGGAAAGACTTCTAGTGCACCACACATATGTTTCACAGCTGGTTTGACAAATAGTTCAAATCCAGTGAAACATGCTGATGGATTCCCAGATAATCCAAATAAATATTTGCCATTTGCAAATGCCACTGTTGTAACACTACCAGGACGCATTGCAACTTTATTAAATAGTACTTCAGCATTTACCGCTTTATAAATTTCTGGTAGATAATCAAAGTCTCCTACAGAAACACCACCAGTTGTAATCACGATATCATGATTACGCATAGCCTCTTTAACAATTTGAATACCACTTTCTAAATCATCTTCTTGCGTTTTATATATTCCTACTTCAAGACCTAATTTTTCAGCTAAAGCATGGATCATAGGTCCATTAGAATTACGAATCTTCCCATCTTCTAATGGGTCACTAACATCTAATAATTCACTTCCTGTTGCAATAACAGCAACGCTTGGTTGTTTAATAACTTGAACTTCAGTATAACCATACGTTGCTAACACCGCTATGGCACCTGGATTAATCACTTGCCCTTTTTTCAGCACAATATCTCCAGTTGTTGTCTCCTCGCCTTTCAAAGAAATATTTTCATTTTTAGTAAAAGGTTTTCGGATTGTAAAAGTATCTTCAAGTTCGATAGTTTGTTCAAACATAACGACTGCATCTGCACCTTCTGGAATTTGTGCCCCTGTCATAATTCTTACTGCCTCATGCTCACCTACAACTTTATTGGAAACTGATCCAGCACCAATATGATCAATCACTTTAAATTCAATACGATGTTGACCACTTGCACCTTGTGAATCTACGCTACGTATGGCGAAACCATCGTAAGGTGATTTATCAAATCTAGGAATATCGTATGTAGCAACTATATCTTCAGCTAAAATATGACCTAAACTATTTTCAAGTAAAACCTTTTGTGATGGCATCGTAATTTGTTGCTTAACGATTCGTTGTATTGCTTCTTTAACCGGAATTGGGTTTCTTTTTTCTACTACCATTAAAAATCATCTCCAAAACTTTTATTTTTTCATGATATACTGGATGCATTAGGAGGGGTAAAATGACTGAATTTACTCATATTAATCAACAAGGTCATGCAAAAATGGTCGACGTTTCTGACAAAAATATTACAAAAAGAACTGCTATCGCTCATTCAAGTATTACTGTAAATGAAACTATTTACAATCAAATAACAACAAATACCACTGCCAAAGGTAACGTATTAAATACTGCACAAATTGCTGGTATTATGGCAGCTAAAAATACATCAACAATTATACCTATGTGTCATCCTTTGCCATTGACTGGCATAGATATTTATTTTCAATGGGATGAAACACATGCACCAAACTATACATTAAATATACAAACAACAGTCTCAACTACTGGCAAAACTGGTGTTGAAATGGAAGCTTTAACTGCAGCTTCTGCTACCGCATTAACCATTTACGACATGACAAAAGCAGTCGATAAAGGAATGATTATTGGCGAAACATATCTTGAAAGTAAATCTGGCGGTAAATCTGGAGACTATCACCGATTGTCAAATAAGTAACCAATTATTTTGTTAGCTCATGAATCAGATGATTTAATTCTGGTTTAATGAGCTTTTCTAATGCCAATTTAACTGCACCCGTTGACCCTGGCACCGAGAAAATCAATTTATCATTAACTGTACCTGCAATAGCTCGAGATAATAAGGCACGGGTACCTACATCCTCTGCATAGCTTAAATATCTAAATAACTCTCCAAATCCTTCTATTTCTTTAGTAAGCATTGGTTTTACTGCTTCAATTGTTACATCCCTTTGTGCAATACCTGTTCCACCAGTTGTAATAATGACATCTATATCTTCATCTAACCACTGTTTAATTTGTGTTGTAATTGCTGTTATGTCATCTTTTACTATTTTATAATGTGCATCTGTCACTTCAACCTGCGCTTCTTGCAATAGTTCACGTACACATCGACCACCTTTATCTGTAGTGAAATCTCTCGTATCAGATACTGTCAAAACTGCTGCTTTAACAGTACGATTTAAATCAACGTTTTTATGTTCACCCATTACAAATCACTCCTTTTATTTAATTAACCAAATAATAAATTCATTAAATGCGCTGCATCTGATGTTCGCGTCATACCATGAATTAAAAACCTTCCACCATCAAATGCGACAATACGATGCCCTTTAAATTCAAACATTATCATATACGTATTACTTCGATAATTTAATTGTTGTTCATTTAAAAATTGAATGAGCATCTCTTGTGTAATTGCAGCATTTTCATATTGAACAGTATCTCTACCACATAATGTTGCATAATATTGCTCATTTTTATTTAAATACGGATAATTCGGTGCATCACCACAAGTTGTACAGTTTGCACGTTGCATTTTACTGAAACCAAATGAATAATGACTACCATCCCAAATATCCCCGTAAGTTATTTTAGTTTCAATCGGTTGCTCCGTAAGTATTTTCATCGCATCTCTCAACTGTAAGCTCGTTGTCATCGTCACTGCAGGTTGAATAACGCCGACTGTGTCACATGTTAAATTTAATGCCGGTAATTGAGGTACTAAACAATTGAAACATGGCGTTTCTCCAGGAATAAATGTCGCTTCTGTGTATGTACTTTGTACTACACCACCATAAATCCAAGGAATACGATGTTTATATGCAAAATCATTAATTAATTGGCGCGTTTCAAAATTATCTGTTGCATCAATAATAACGTCAACACGCTGTCCATGTGACTCTAAAAAGTAATAATCAACATGTGTAATAAAATCTTCAACTTCAATATCACTCCGAATAGCTAACAGATGCTTTTTGGCAGCAACAACTTTGGGCATCATTTTCAGTGCATCATCTTCTGTAAATAGCGTTTGCCTTTGTAAATTACTAAATTCAATATAATCTCTATCAACGATTGTTAATTTAGCAATACCTGATCTCGTAAGACCTTCTGCTACATGTGTGCCTAAAGCCCCCATACCTACTATTAATGCATGTTTATGATTAATTTTTTCTTGACCCTTTTCACCAATTTGTTTAAAT
Organism: Staphylococcus argenteus; assembly: GCF_000236925.1. Lineage (NCBI taxonomy): Bacteria > Bacillati > Bacillota > Bacilli > Caryophanales > Staphylococcaceae > Staphylococcus > Staphylococcus argenteus. Next base: position 2,277,225 of record NC_016941.1, read on the forward strand.
AAAATTTGTCTTGAATAACGTTCTCGGCTCACATTCAGTTATCCTTTCTTTTTGTCATTACTTTCATTATATGACGCGCGTCAATTTCGCTCAAAATTTGCGCCCAAAAAAGAGCCTAAAACATATTTAAAATGACGATAGAATCATTCTCTTCTATCATGTTTAAAACGTTTTAAACTCTTTCTTAATACACACTTTAATGATTACCCAATTGTGATAATTTCATGCGCCATCTGTTCCGCTTCATAATTAGAATGTGTCACAAAGATAATTGGTATATGCCATTCTTTAAAAATACGTTTAACTAATGTTATACTCTCATCTTTTGTAACATCATCCAAGCTAGAAAATGGTTCATCTAATAAAATTAAATCTGGCTTGGTACTGAGCGCTCGTGCAAGTGCTACGCGTTGTGCTTCCCCACCAGATAATGTCATTGGATATTGATCGATTAAATGATTGATATTTAATGTTTTCATTAACTGATTAATATGCTCTGAAGGTTCAGCCATAAATGTGATATTTTTATAAACAGTCATATTCGGAAATAGTTGATAATCTTGAAAAAGATAACCAATATGACGTTGTTGTATTTTAACATTAATATTATTTTCAGTATCTGTAAGCATTCGCCCATTCACTTCAATAATTGCTTCATCTGCTTTTCGTAAACCTGCAATCATATTTAAAACAGTTGTTTTGCCGATACCAGACGGGCCACGTACTGCATATATTTTAGGTTCAACGTCATCTATATTTATGTGGATTAAAGTATCTTTTAATTGATATTTTAAATTAATTTTAAGCATCTAGTCGACCTCCTTGTATTTATCTCTATTCAATAAATTGATAGTTGAAATGACTACAATAGAGAATGCAACTAGTACTAATACCCATAACCAAGCTTCATTTTCACGACCTTGCTCAACTAAGAAATAAATTTCTAAAGGTAGCGTGTTCGTTTTATTTGGAATATATCCAGCAACCATTAAAGTAGCCCCGAATTCACCTAATGCGCGTGCAAAACTCATCATAACACCTGCTAAAATAGAACGTTTTGCTAAAGGTAAAATTAATTTAAGAAAAATTTTTGTTTCACTTGCCCCCATAGTTCTTGCTGTATTAATCATTTTAGCATCTATACCTCTAAAACCTTGCACTGTATGTTGATACATTAAAGGAAAACTAACAATGACAGATGCAATTACAGCACCTGTCAAAGTAAACACTACGGGTAAATGTAGTACATTCGCAAAGAATTGACCAATTGGTCCCCTTGGCGAAAAAATGATTAATAGAATAAAACCTAATACCGTTGGCGGTAAAACAATAGGTAATATCAAAAAGCTTTCCAATACTTTAACCCATGAACCTTTGCGACGATACAACCATTTTGATATGAATATGCCTAAAATTGTTACAATTATCGTACTAATAACAGCAACTCGTATTGATATCCAGAAAGGTGTTAAGTCAGGCATGGATTACAACTCCTTACGCAGCAAAGTGATATTCTTTAAGAATTTCTTTAGCTTTATCAGATTTTAAGAATTCCATCCATTCTTTTGCTAATTTATTATCTGATGTCGCACCTGCTTCATACGTAATTGGTTTCTTCAATTGAATATCTTGAATCTCTTTTACAGTATCAATTTTTTTGTTTTGTTTATATAAATCCGTTTTATATACAAAACCTTGTTTCGCATTACCTTTTTCTACGTAGTTTAATACTTGTTTTACATCTTTCGCATATACAATTTTGTTTTCAACGTCTTTAAATAAATTATTATTATCTAAATATTGTTTAGCGTATTTACCAGCTGGTACAGTTTTCACTTCACCTAAAGCTAGTTTGTCATTACCTTTTAAATCTTTAACAGATTTATAGTTCGAATCTTTATCTCCGATTAACACTAATGTGTTTTTCGCATATTTATATGTATCATGCGCTTTATTTTTATCTTTTAATGCATCAACATCTTTTGTATTTGCAGACATGAAGACGTCAACTGGTGCCCCTGATTCGATTTGCTTTCTTAATGCCCCTGATCCACCATAGTTAAATTTAATATCAGCATTTTTATGTTCTTTCTTAAACTCTGATTCCAATTTTTTTGTTACATCAGTTAAACTCGCAGCTGCCGCAATTTGAATTTCTTGCTTTTTGCCATTATCCGCAGACTCTTTCTTACTATCTTTACTTTCATTTGAATTTGAACATCCTGCTAATACTAGACATAATGTCATGATAATAGCTACAATATGTTTCATTTTCATCGTGTGATACCCCCATTTTTAATGATAATTACACTCCCATTATACACCTACTCATTTTTTTGAAAAGATGAATTTATTTTAAACGAACATACAAATACTTACCAAAAATCTCTATAGTTCTTTGTTACAGCACGAACAACAATTAAATAAAGTCATTTCTTTGCATAACACAATAATTGTTTTCTATTATTTTGATTTCGAAAAAATTGTGACATAAGCAAATATGTTAAAATATTAAGCAAATTGATTTAAAATGAAGAGCAAGCTATATAAAGGGGTTAGATAATGAACAAAGATGTATCTTTAGATCAACCAATTGTCAGATATGAAGATGGAAAGTTATTTGAAACCACGGATCAATATGTGACAGAATTCCCGCTTACAATTATGGTTAACGGCGAAGAATTTGCCACAGTCATTTGTAGTCCAACAAATCTTGAAGAACTTGTTATTGGTTTTTTAGCATCCGAGGGCGCGATTTTAAAAAGAGCTGAGTTAAAATCGATAATGATAGATGACAGTAAAGGGTTTGCACATGTTGAACTAACTAAAGATTTAGGAGATCGTTTTCAATATTCAACGAAGCGTATGATTGCATCTTGCTGTGGGAAGAGTCGCGAATTTTACTTTCAAAATGATGCTGCTATTGCCAAAACTTCGATGTCTAAAATCACTTTAACCCCTCAACAAATTATTAATATGATGACTCGTCTTCAAAGTGCTAGCCATATTTTCCAAGAAACAGGCGGTCTACATAATGCTGCTATTAGTGATGGGCTTTCTTTTTTTGAACATCGACAAGATATTGGTAGACATAATGCCCTCGATAAACTTTATGGGTTTTGTATTCAGCGACATATTACTGTTCGAGATAAAGTATTAATTTTTAGTGGTCGAATTTCATCTGAAATTTTAATTAAAGCTGCGAAAATCGGCGTAGGTGTTATCTTATCCAAATCGGCACCAACAACGCTTGCGGTAACTTTAGCAAACGATTTAAATATTACTGCTGTTGGATTTATACGAAATGGTGGTTTTAATATTTATAGCCATCCCGAGCGCATAGTTGAATCTGAAAAATAAGTAAATTAAGCTTAATTTCATATAAAAATTCAACATATCTTTCAATTCCTACTTGTTAACTGTTTATGCGCAGTTACCTTAGTTAATATACACAACTGTAAAAGCGGTATGATGATTTTTCATTTGAAATCACCATACCGCTCTTTATCTTTTGTATTGTTAAAACCTCATCAAATTTTATTACTTTTTAAACAAGGAAGAATGATATTGTTTTAACAATTACTTGTGCCAACCATCCAGGAACACCAATACTCTTTAGCCAGTCTTGCGCAGCATCTTCAATACTGCCTGTGAAATTGGTAACACTATTTAAGTATTTCAAAAAACCATCAATTGTAATTGCTGCAGCCCATTTTTTCTTTTGTTCACTACTAAGAGGTAACTTATTAATGGCAGACTTGATCGCTCCATTAATTTTATCTTTATTTTTCTGCAAAAGTGCTTTAGCAGCTTTTAATGTAAGTGTCGCTTTGCCTTCTTTTTCAACTTCTACATTTGCACCATTTTCTTTTGCAGCCTGTCTTGCAATTTCATCATAGTCAATATTCTTCTGTAATTCGTTTGCACTTGTCGGATTTACTTTTTCACTTGCATTTGAAATAGGAGCTACCACCCCAGAAGCTAAGATTAAAACTGATAATGATGTTACAAAAGTCTTTTTCAATGAAATTACCTCCTGAATTAAGTAATAAAAGCAACTTACACAAAAAGAATATCACTTTCAAAAGTTAATTGTTTAAAACACACTAATATTTTACGTAAACTTATTATAATTAATAATATTAATGTACAATCTTTTGCCTAAAATCAATTTAATTATATAAATCTTTTAGTTTTTTAAACATATAGTTGAGACCAAATATTGAAATACCCATTTACAAGTCTTTACATTTCATTATCGAACTTTACTATTCAGCACAAATTCTATCTACACCTGTCTATAAACATAAAGAAGAGCAGTAACTCGATTTCATAAATTGAAATTCGTTTCCTGCTCTTTTTAAAAATTAATGTTTATTACGCATTACTATATGTTTACTTATTAAGCAATTTACTTACAAGCTTATTTTACTTATATATCTTCTTTTAATATTTGATAGCAAAACGATTGATAAGTATATCCTTGTTTCACATACATATCTTTAGCTGTATCTTCACCATCAGCTACTAATATAATCGGTTTACGGTTTCTAGACATTGCATATTCACCTATCAAAGATTGTATCGTTGAACCAATCCCTTGATTTCTATATGATTCTAAAACACCAAATGCATCTATTTCAATATAATTATCACTTTCAATAACGTCTACAACACCAATAGGTTCATCACTTATATAAGCAACCATTCTCTTTATGTCATCATCTTGATAATGTGCTTTCACCATTTTTTCATGCGCATCTGCATAGTCTGCTCCGAAAGGTAAACTAAATTGATACGAGACTTTTAAATAATCATCAATATTTGTTTCATCAACAATTACAATTTTAATTTCACTATTACGTGGTAATTTAGCGAGTTGATCACTTTCTATCGCATATAATTCCATAATGCCTAATTGAAAGTTCATCTTTTTAAACATAGCCATCCAAGATGGATCTAATAATTCATTTTCTGGGAAATGAAAAGAATAATGATTTGAACCTTGCTCAGTATGTAATTGATGTTGCCGTTTTAAATCTAGTAACCATTGATCTTGCGTAGGCGTCTTTTTGTATATCCATGTATTATTTGTATATTGATATGGAGAAGAAGGCGTTAAATAAATCGTTTGCTCATCATTATTTTCCAGAATACTACCATCACAGTGTATATTCGACATATTTATCGTGTTCATTATCACGCACTCCTTTCACTCCATACTATAATAAAATCAACCTACTTGTGAATCTTAATTGCAATTATTTCAATCCCATAATTTGACGGAATTTTGAGTGATTTAAAAGAGCTGCACCAATCAAACTAGCGATAATTGCTTTTAAAATATCCCCCGGCAAGTATGCAATTGAAATTGATATTGCCTTAGTAAAAGGTATATTTATAATCATCCCCATAATCAAAGTTCCAATAATATCTAAACCGATGACACCAAAGGCAAAAACGCCTGCAAATAATACCCAAAAGTTGATTTCATTGATGAATCTATCGCGTACCGCACCAATCATAAATGCTACAACTGGATATAATAATAAAAATCCGGCAGATGGGCCTGCGAATACGCCGATACCACCACGACCACCCGATAGTAACGGTAAACCTGCAACGACTAGTAATAAGAAGACGATAACACTTAATGTGCCGTATTTACGTCCTAAAATTATACCTGCCAAGAAAATTCCAATATTTTGCAAGACAATTGGTACTGCTGAAAATGGTAAAGGTATTACCGGAACCAACCCTAAAATGGCTATTATTGCCGTCATTAAGGCTGTATATACTAATTGTTTTGTTGTCATAATTTACTTCCTTTCATATTTCATGGAAATAATTATAGCATCATTGTAAACTTTATAAAATAAAAAGTTTACAATGAATAGTTCTATACTCATTAAAATAATAATTATTGCACACACAAGTTAATCCACTTTTTTAGCTAGTGTTGTAATATAATCGAAAAATGCTTCGTTATCAACACTATCAATAACATTTACTTTTCGACCATTCGCACATTCATATGTCTTTCCTTGACTTGGACCATGACTCATTACATCTATTGTTTTCTCAACTGAATAAACGAGATCAGACTTTCCTATATACGCAGTCGTTAAAACATCCCATAAAAAGTATGTAGAATTCGTAATGAAGTGTGTCAATGGTGGTACTGCTGCATAACTTACGCCTAAGAAATCTACACCTGGATATTGACGCTCATTTGCCCATCTTTGTCTAACATCTAATGTTAACGGTACTTGATTTGTACTTTCTAACGCAACCATATCAATTTTTATATCACTATCAAATACAATTTTAACCGCTTCGGGATCCCAAAATGCGTTCCATTCTGCAGTACCGTCATGTTCAGGTTCTTCAACATTTCCTTTAGGTAAAAATGTTCCACCCATCCAAACTAAGCGTTCAATACGCTTTTTAATAGAAGCATCTTCTTGTAATGCTTTAGCTAAGTCTGTAAGTGGTCCTGTAAATAATAATATGACGTTTTCGGTTTGCTCATTTAAAACGTGAATGATATCTTCATATGCTTCTTTGTCACTTATTTTTGAAGTTGTCTGATTAACTGGCTCATTTAGAATCGGTAATGCATCCATAAAAAAGGCATGCATTCGCCATTCTTTTGGAAATGGATTTTTCCCTCTTTCATATGATGGGGCAACTTTTATGCTTTCATTTGAAAATCGATTAATAATTTTTATAGATGCGCTAACAGATGGCTCTAAATAACAATCTGCCCCAATTGTGCTTACACCAACTAATTCTATATTCTCCATTTGTAATAATAAAAATAATGATATTAAATCATCTACGCCACCATCATGATTAAAATAGACTTTCTTAGTCATTTAAAATACCCCCTCATGTTAAAATCCAACCTTATGTTGCGATTCAAATTAAAGCATCTTCATTCCTTATTTAACAAATTATACCATTGTGATTGATTATTTTTATGTTCTAACTCCATCGTATTTTAAAGATGATGATGGATTATTCCTAAATAAAAAAGAGCCTAACACAATATCAAAAATTGATTTGTGCTAAACTCTCATTCCACTTAATCATAAAGCTTCATTATTTAGAAGCTTTAATTAATTTTTCTTTCAAGTCTTTTCTCATGAAATCTAAAGTATAAGGGTCATTATACCAATAAGTGCCTGCATCTACTTTTACAATGTGTCCTTCTTTAGTTGCTTTCAAATTCTTCCACATGTTAGTAGATTCGTATCCAGGTGTTGGTTTCCCTTCACTAGTACTTACAATATAATCACCAGCATATTTTTCGATCTCTTCTTGTTTCACTTCAGCCCAACCAGCTTTAGCTGTTAGCTTTTGTTGTTCAGGTTGCATTTTTAAACCAAATGCTTGATATAACACTTCTCCACCACGACCCCAGTTGTCGCCGTATGTGTAAAGTTTTTTATCGAATTCATCAAACAATGATACTGTTGCATCTTGTCCGATTGCTTTTTTAATTTCCTTACCGTCTTTAGCTGTTGTGTCTTCCCATTCTTTCTTCCAAGCTTTTACTTTGTCTTCTTTACCAACAATTTTCCCTAACATTTCTTGTTGTTCAAGGTATTTGTGCTTGTTATAGTCAACAACTACAGTAGGCGCTACTTTTTGATATTTTTTAATATCTTTATCTGTTGAATACACAATAATTAAATCTGGCTTTTCTTTAGCAACTTTTTCTACATCGCCATCGCCAATTTTTGTAACACCTTTAAACTTATCTTTCAATACTTTGCTTTGATCAACTTGTTGATTTACTGCTACAATATTTGCACCTAATTTCTTAAGTCCACCTGCATATGTTGGTGCTACAACCGCTATACGTTTAGGGTTCTTTGGTATATCTACCGATTTGCCATCGTCCATTTTGTAAGATTTAGTTTCAGCTTTGTTATTTTTATCTCCTTGGTTCCCACACGCTGCTAATACTAAAACCACAATTATTAATGGTAATAATAGTTTTTTCATAATTTCCTCCTATTGAATGCTATTGAAAATGATTATCAATTACTACAAAATTATACAAGATTACATATTCATTTACAATAGCTATCAATATTTAATTTTTAAATTTTGCAAAAAATTTTACAAAATCTCCTACTTAAACGATTCAATTTTATAAAAAAAGATGAATCCTTATATTGAACTTTATACTAAGTTCATTCAATAATTGATTCATCTTTTCAATATTAAAATGTATTTGTAATACTTTTAGCAATATTAGTATACGCCGCATCTTCCATAGGTGGATTGTGTAATCCAGCGCGCATATCACGATAGTAACGTTGTAAAGGGCGGCCCATTTCTAAACTTTTAGCCCCGACAATTCGCATTGCAATATCAACCACTTCAAGACCTTGATTCATTACCATAACTTTACTCGCACTTGTTGCATTTCTAATTTGGCTATCATCTTTAAATTGTTGATAGCCTTTTGCAGTGCTCCATAAAAATTGTCTAGCAGATAGCAATAAAGTTTCCATCTTACCTAAATTTTGTTGTACAGTTGGCAATGTTGCAATTGTACCTTCAATACTGTTTGGACTATGTTGCAAAGCAAAATTTACTGCATAATTTCTCGCAGCTTGAGCAATTCCTAAATAACAACTTGGTATATGCAAAATCCAACCATTAGGAGCTTTACTTCGTTCTGTTTCAACCAAATGATTTAACGATACTTTTACATCATTTAAAATTAGGTCATGACTTTCTGTTGCTCGCATACCGATTACATTCCAGTTGTCAGCAATTTCAACACCTGGTGTATCTCTATCTACTAAGAAAAATCCAACAGTTCCTAATTCTTCTATATATGCACCAACAATAATGTGCGTTAGCACTTTACTCATCGATGTATAAGTTTTCACACCATTTAATAGATAACCATCGTCAACTTTTACAGCATTTGTGCTTGGTCTACCACCTCTAGTCGGGCTACCCATCTCCGCTTCACTGACTGCTCTATTTACTAATGCTCCTTTTTTGATTTCATCTGCAAACTGATTCAACATTTCTTGAGACCATAATTGTTGCTCATAAATTTGTCCTATCACACTGACATGCCAACCTATTGATAATGCTGTAGCGCCATCCAGTTCTCCTAAAAATGATTGCAGTATAACCATATCTTCCACAGTGGCTCCTTCACCACCATATTTTTTTGGCAAAGTCAATTTCCCGTATCCTTCTTTAATTAACCATTCAATATTGCTATAAGGAAACTCACTATGATTGTCATTATGGTTAGCCCTTGCTTTGAATGTATCTTCAATCGATTTAAATTTTTTAATCCATTTCTTTTGAATTTCACTCGTAATCAAAAAGGAATTTTCCATATCATTCATCTTCGTCACCCCACACGATACGTAATATTAATCATTTATTCCTAGTTTAACACTCGACTTTCAAAATAAAAAGGAACGTGCTGTGAACTTTAAAATTCAAAATTAAATAAACGACTTAAAACTTCATTTTGAATTTAAAAATAAATGCATCATAAACCATATAGCGAAGTACATGATTTATGATGCATTTTCAAACATATTACTATTAATTTAACTACGCAACATCTTCTTTTCTTCTTCGAATTCCTGCAAACAGCATTATCCAAGTCCCAATAATAAACGGTAAAGTTAATGCCGGTAAACCAAATGGTTCAAGCAATGTAGCCGTCCCTAATTGCACTACAACTGTTAATAATGTCCCTAAAAACGTCGCTATATATGGATTAATCACTGTTTTGAATGTATAGCCCAACGCGATAGCCATCAATACAAAATTATAACCAAACAAACCTTGGTTTATATCATCATAATTTCCACCTAAAAGTGCCACCATGATAAAACTTAATAAACTCGCTACAATTGCTAATAGCGCCGCTTTTCTAGAAGCTATCAAAATTCCTATTAAAATGAATATGCCACCAAGCACACTCGCTTCAACGAATACTTGACTAAATCCTTCAAACAATGACTGAACAAAATGTATTTGATCGCTATTATGATTAAATTTGATATCTTCAATATTTTCCGGAATTAACTTTAATGGTGTTTCGACATATTTCACTTGCCCTGACAACAAAATCGTAAACCACGTTACAATGACAAACGGCATGGTTAACATCGGTATTTTATATGGTCTTAAAAATTCTCTAACTGCAGCAGCTACAGGTAATGTTAATAAAGTCGCTACAAACGTTATAACAACATCTAATGTCGATTTATCCAAAAATATTGTTAATGCAACAGCAGTTAATACTGGGTTAAACCCTGCTAAACCGTCATTAATTTCTTCTTTACTATAATTTATATAACGTGCAAAAACATAAGCTATGAGACTACCAATTATTCCTGCTAAACCAACTGTCCAATCAGCAACAAACAAACCAATTAAAATAAACAAGCCCGTCCACTTATTATTTAATAACACCACCTGAGATATGTTTTTTAAAAGAACGTCTATCATCTTCAAAATATCCACCTTTTCCTTGAATGTTTACTTTTAAATATACTACCATTCTACAAAAAGTTATATTAAAAACTCTTTTCTTTTTAAAATAAATATATTCCACCATTTGAATCATACTTAATTATTTAGTTTTAACAAGGGTATGCCAAAAATATAATTTCCGTTTTACACATTTATAGTTGTATATTACTTGTTTATCACAACAATTAGGATTAAGATGAATTTTGTAATTTCTATCTTATATGAAAGTGGGGGTTTTAATTTGCATTTTACACAACGAGAGCAAGACAAATTAATGATTGTTGTTGCAGCAGAAGTTGCACGTCGTCGTAAAGCAAGAGGTTTAAAACTTAATCATCCTGAAGCATTAGCCTTAATCAGTGATGAATTATTAGAAGGCGCAAGAGACGGCAAAACTGTTGCTGAGTTAATGAGTTACGGTAGACAAATTTTAAACAAAGAAGACGTCATGGATGGTGTAGAACACATGATTACAGATATAGAAATCGAGGCTACATTCCCCGATGGTACAAAGTTAATTACAGTGCATCACCCTATTGTTTAAAGGAGGAAGTCAAATGATACCTGGAGAAATTATTACTAAAAGTACAGAAATAGAGATTAATAAACACCATCCTGAAACTATTATCGAAGTAAAAAACACAGGAGATCGTCCAATTCAAGTTGGTTCGCATTTTCATTTCTACGAAGCAAATGCAGCGTTAGATTTCGAACGTGAGATGGCATACGGCAAACATTTAGATATTCCTGCTGGTGCAGCTGTTCGTTTTGAACCTGGAGATAAAAAAGAAGTTCAACTAGTTGAGTATGCTGGTAAACGTAATATTTATGGTTTCCGTGGTATGGTCAACGGCCCTATCGATGAATCACGTGTTTATCGTCCAACAGAGGAAAACGATAAATATGCGGGTGTATTTGGTGATGAAGGTGAAGAAAACGTGAATAAAAAAGGAGGAAAAAGATCATGAGCTTTAAAATGACTCAAAATCAATATACGAGTTTATATGGTCCAACTGTAGGAGATTCCATTCGATTAGGCGATACAAACTTATTTGCTCAAATTGAAAAGGATTACGCAGTATACGGTGAAGAAGCTACTTTCGGTGGTGGTAAATCTATCCGTGACGGTATGGCTCAAAATCCTCGTGTAACACGTGATGATGTTAATGTAGCAGACCTAGTTATTTCTAATGCCGTTATTATCGATTACGATAAAGTTGTAAAAGCAGATATAGGTATTAAAAACGGTTATATCTTTGCCATCGGTAATGCCGGCAACCCAGATATAATGGATAATGTCGACATTATTATTGGCTCTACTACAGATGTTATTGCAGCAGAAGGTAAAATCGTAACTGCTGGTGGTATAGATACACACGTTCATTTTATTAATCCTGAACAAGCAGAAGTAGCACTTGAAAGCGGTATTACAACGCATATTGGTGGCGGAACTGGTGCTTCTGAAGGATCTAAAGCTACAACCGTAACGCCTGGTCCTTGGCATATCCATAGAATGTTAGAAGCTGCAGAAGGTTTGCCTATCAATGTTGGTTTTACTGGTAAAGGACAAGCAACTAACCCAACTGCACTTATCGAACAAATCAATGCAGGTGCAATTGGTTTAAAAGTACATGAAGACTGGGGTGCAACACCATCAGCTTTAAGCCGTGCTTTAGATGTTGCTGATGAATTTGATGTTCAAATTGCTTTACATGCAGATACTTTAAATGAAGCTGGCTTTATGGAAGATACGATGGCAGCAGTAAAAGATCGTGTACTACACATGTACCATACTGAAGGTGCTGGCGGCGGACATGCCCCAGATTTAATTAAATCAGCAGCTTTTTCAAATATATTACCTTCATCTACGAATCCAACATTGCCATATACGCAAAATACAGTAGATGAGCATTTAGATATGGTTATGATTACTCACCATTTAAATGCTGCTATTCCTGAAGATATTGCATTTGCTGACTCACGTATTCGTAAAGAAACAATCGCAGCAGAAGATGTACTTCAAGATATGGGTGTATTTAGTATGATTAGTTCCGACTCACAAGCAATGGGACGTGTAGGTGAAGTTATTACTAGAACATGGCAAGTAGCACACCGTATGAAAGAACAACGTGGCCCATTAGATGGTGACTTTGAACATAATGATAATAATCGAATTAAACGTTATATTGCTAAATATACAATTAACCCAGCTATTACACATGGTATTTCTGAATATGTAGGTTCTATTGAGCCAGGCAAACTCGCTGACATCGTTTTATGGGATCCAATTTTCTTCGGCGTTAAACCTGAATTAGTTGTTAAAGGCGGTTTAATTAATTCAGCTGTTAATGGTGATGCTAATGGTTCTATCCCTACATCTGAACCACAGAAATATCGTAAAATGTATGGTCAATATGGTGGCAACCTTACAAGTACATCTATGACATTCGTATCTAAAACTGCTTATGAAAATGGTATTAATCGTGCATTAAACTTAAAACGCATGGTGCGCCCTGTTAAAAATATTAGACAATTATCTAAAGCAGACATGAAAAATAACAGTGCTACCCCTAATTTAGATGTTGATCCACAAACATACGAAGTATATGTAGATGGTGAAAAAATTACAAGTCAAGCAGCAACAGAGTTACCATTAACTCAAAGATACTTCTTATTCTAGGAGGAACATAAAATGATTATAGAAGAAATTCAAGGCAATATCGCCAATTTATCAGATTCAGAAAAGCAAAAGCATGTTGAAAAAGTCTATCTTGAAAACTCAGATCTCGTTAAACGTATTCAAAGAGTCGTTACAGATCATGGCAATGAAATTGGTATCCGTTTAAAACAACCAATCGACTTGCAATACGGAGATATTTTATATGCTGATGATCATAATATGATTATTGTTGATGTAAATTCAGAAGATGTTTTAGTCATTCAACCACGAACACTACAAGAAATGGGTGATATTGCGCATCAACTAGGAAATCGCCATTTACCTGCGCAATTTACAGAAACTGAAATGTTAGTACAATACGATTATTTAGTAGAAGATTTATTAAAAAATCTAGGTATTCCATATGTTCATGAGGATCGTAAAGTTAATAAAGCCTTTAGACATATAGGACATTCTCATGATTGATCATAAGCATTTAAGATTATTTCAGTTCTGTGATTCCCAGTTTCCAACAGGTGCATTTAGTCATTCATTTGGTCTTGAAACATATATTCAAAGAAATGTGATTCATGATGATCAAACTTTTATTGCATGGCTAAAAATGTTTTTAACAGAACAACTCACCTATTCTGATGGTTTAGCAATGCGATTAGTTTATGATGCGTTAGAAAATAATGACGCGCAAAAAGTATTAAAAATAGACAAACTATTATTTGTTCAAAATTTACCTAAAGAAACGCGTGTTGGTGCAAAACAGATGGGTACGCGTATGGTTAAACTAGCATTAGAACTATATGATAGCGAATGGATAACTTGGTATCACCAACAAATGAAAGAGAAACATGCAAAGTTAAACCCAGCAATATGTTTTACAATGTTAGGACACCACTTAGGTGTAGATATTGAAACAATTATTGATTATTACTTATATCAAAATGTTTCAAGTTTAACTCAAAATGCTGTTCGTGCCATCCCACTTGGACAAACTGCTGGCCAGCAAGTGGTTACTCATATGATTCCTTATATTGAAGCTACGAGAAAACATATTTTCGAATTAAAAGAGTCTGATTTCGGCATGACAGCGCCTGGTTTAGAACTAAATCAAATGGCGCATGAAAACGTCAATGTTAGAATTTTCATATCATAGGAGGTTATAATTGTGGCAAATCCGATTAAAATTGGCATTGGTGGACCTGTTGGCGCAGGTAAAACACAATTAATTGAAAAAGTAGTAAGACGTCTTTCAAAAGAAATGAGTATCGGTGTTATTACAAATGATATTTATACTAAAGAAGACGAAAAAATATTAGTTAACACTGGTGTTTTGCCAGAGGATCGTATTATTGGTGTTGAAACAGGTGGTTGTCCTCATACAGCTATTCGTGAAGATGCTTCTATGAACTTCGCAGCAATTGATGAACTATTGGAACGTCATGATGACATTGAATTAATATTCATAGAATCTGGCGGTGATAACTTAGCAGCAACATTCAGTCCTGAGCTTGTTGATTTTTCAATTTATATTATAGACGTAGCTCAAGGTGAAAAGATTCCACGTAAAGGTGGACAAGGTATGATTAAATCTGATTTCTTCGTCATTAATAAAACTGATTTAGCACCTTATGTTGGTGCATCACTTGAACAAATGGCTAAAGATACTAAAGTGTTCCGTGGTAATCGCCCATTTGCCTTCACTAACTTAAAAACTGATGAAGGCTTGGATGCGGTTATTGAATGGATTGAACGCGACACACTGCTTAAAGGTTTATCATAATGGACGAACAACAGTGGACTGGACAGCTTGATATAACAGTGTTTTTTGATGGTAATAGATCCGTATCACGAGATATCTTCTTCGAAAAAGCACTTAAAGTGATACGTCCAGTCTATCTAAATCAATCACCTATTCCTACATTTTATATCGTTAACGTAGGTGGTGGTTATTTAGATGGAGATCGCTACCGTATGAATATTAATGTCGAAGATAATGCAAAAGTGACATTAACGTCGCAAGGTGCTACAAAAATATATAAAACGCCTACCGATCATGTTGAACAGTATCAAACATTTACATTGAAAGATGACGCATATTTAGAGTATGTAGCTGATCCAATTATCGCATATGAAAATGCTAAATTTTACCAACACAATACTTTCAACCTTAATAGTTCAAGTTCATTATTTTATACCGATATTTTAACACCAGGTTATTCAAAAAATGGTGAGCCTTTTAAATACCGCTATATGCACTTAATTAATGAAATATATGTTGATCATGAACTTGTCACATATGACAATCTTTTACTAGATCCAAACAAACAATCAATTAATGATTTAGGTTATATGGAACACTATTCTCATTATGGCTCAGCATATTTTATTCATAGTGAAGTGAACCAAAAGTTAATTGACAAAGTGTATGAAACTATTCAACCTTTAGCTTCTACATTCGAATGTCGTATCGCAGTATCTCAATTACCTACACACGGTTTTGCAGTTAGAATTTTAGCTCACCGTACCCAAGTCATTGAGAAATTACTAGGTGCAATTCAAGGCTATATAGCAGAAAATATTTACGATCGCAAACTTGATTTTCTAAGAAAATATTAAAATAAAAAAGACTAGTGTACCTTTTTCCACTCTTACCGTGATGAAATAAGGTATTGCTAGTCTTTAACTTTAATTAAAGCATCTTCAATATTTAAATTTTAAGTTAATGTTATGTCCCAATGCTGAATAAATGACTTTCGTTTTAATAAATCATTATCGTTCAATGCTATTAAACGCAATTAACCTTGATTTAATTTTTAATGTATTCTTCTAATTCTGAAATCAATTTTTGAATATTTGCTTTTTGTGTATCTGTAACAAAAACGATTACTGTTCTTTCGTCGTGTAAACTTCTTTTCTTAGATAATAATTTTAAATCTTTAAGCTTTTGCAAAGCTTTAGTTAAATAGTAAGGCTTGAACTCTGAACATTTAGCAATCTCTTTAGAAGAAATTTCGTTAGACTCACTTTTTAAAATATGATTTAAAATATAAATCTCTTCATAGTTCAAATTGTATTTTTTCTTTGTATCTCTGAAAAACTTCTTAACTTGAAATGTTGCGTTGACTAAATCATTAATGTCATTAATTTTACTCATTATTAAACCACTCCTCTGATGCACATCTTGTTGTAGCAAGGTTCACATGTATTTATTAAATCGAAACTCTATCCAACTATGTTATAAAGTTTATTCTAAACAAATAAGTATAAAAATTCAATATTTTTATTACTAGAATATGGATTTATACATTTATTTCTTATAATAATTTGACGTTTAAGATATTTTGTCAAATTCAAAATTATTAGTCTGAATATTTTGTATCTTATTTGATATTTAAAGTTTTAAAATGCACTTAAATAGCAACGAGTTTGATTTGATATTTTTCATATTTAATTGATAGCTTGTTCACTAAGTATTTAAAATATAAAAAAAGAAGAGCTTTAAATCATAACGCATGCCATTTAATGCGATGGGTTACGATTCGAACTCTTCATATCAACCTACATACATTGATACTATACTATCATATGTTGTTTTACATATTCAACAAATGATTCAACATTGTCACTTTTAATATCATACATAGGTACTTTACCAATATTAAATTTAAAAGTTATTGCCTGTCCATCATAATCTATTGCTTCTACTTCATTATAGCTAATGCTTCTATAATAAAATTGCCCGTTCATATCTACATTCATAATTAAACGTTCATTCGTAGCAATAAATGCACCTTCAAATTCATTATTTCCATGAACTTGATATTCAATTATTCCTAGCACTGAAGGTCCCTTTTTCTCTGTCGGAAATAAATCATTTGGATTCACATTATCTAAAATCATATTATCCCTCCCATTTAAATCTGCAAACTATGCCTCGCAGACCAATAGAATACAAACTTAACACTATTTTTCCTTGTCTTGTATTCCCTTTTCGAGATAATTATAACATGCATGAATAAGCTTAGTGACTTTAGAAAACTGTTCTCGTTTAATTATTATTATGACTCGCCTTTCATCTAATTCACAACGTTCTTTTTGAACCAATTGTTTTATAATTAAATTTTTTAAAATTGGACTGATGCTAAAAATGGGATGATGAAATTCTACTTGTAATTCTTTAACTGTTAATTGACCTTGATGTAAGTATAATATCCCCAAGACATACAATTCTTCTAATGTTAACTGGCATATATTCAGATAACACTTTAACCTCTCTAACAAATCCTTGCATCTTAATAAATAGTTAACATAATCACTAGTAGTTTGAAGTGTGTATTGCGCAAAATAGCGTTCAATATAATCATTTACTTCATTATTCATATATTCTATTTTGTTCATATGGTTTTTATTTAAAGCAATTTTCAGTTTACGCTGATCTCGTTGATCTCTTTGTTTAGATAGCCATTGATGGTTATTTAAATAACTTAACATTTGAAATAAAGCTATTTTAGATTCAATTTCATTCAATTTTAACAAGCAATCAATTGACGGTACTTTTGCTTTAAGGTCATCAGATTTGACTAACAGATTAAGCAATTTCACTTGAGTTAATGTAAGATGAAATGAATACTTCAGCATGTCATTAATGACTTTTAACATTAGTATATGTGCAGTTAAACGTTTAACTTTGAATTTAGACATTTTTAAAACCTCTCTTAAACCATGCCTATATCTCAAGATGATATTTCAAATGAACAATACTATTGCTTGAGACCATTAATGAATGATCATAAATATTTTTTTCTATAAAATTAGCTTTCCAAAACTTGTGTTGTTGCATAATATCATTCACAAATACACCATTCTCGGAAGTATGCTTATCTTTATCTATACTCAAAACAATTTGCTTAGTTTCAGCATGGCTAAATTGTTTAAGACCCTTACAAATTATACGTGTGGAGCCTGATTTCTCATTTAACAATGCGGCAGGGAAACAAATGACACACTGAATTTCATGTTTAAATTTCGTTACAATCATCGTGTCATTTTGATAAATAACCACCCCTCGTAATTGATTTAGTATATTAATGATAAATATTAGCATGGATAACTTTGTCAAACTAATCTCATTGATTACTTCATAAACCATAGACATTTGTATACAAAGACCATTGTAATTTGAATAGTTTTCCATAAGTTGAGACATCAACCTTATATCCGATAAAGTTATAATCTCTTTTGAATATGTGTTTCTATTAATAAAATCAAAATCACAAATCAGCTTGGAACTAGATACCGATATTTGCTCGAATTGGCCTAGAGTCACAACAAATCTATCTATTAAGAAATCAATTACGACATCATATTGTGTATCAACTTCATTTTGATCAAGAATATAAATCAACTCAAATTCTTGAATATAATTGCTAATTAACTTTTTAACCTTTTGTATAGCTCTCACTTTCAAATCATAAATTATAAATGCAATTTTTGATCTATTTCTTTCAAATGTCATATTAAAAATAGTTGCTACAAGTATTTCTAATCTAGCTCTTTCTGAACTCGTTAATAACTCATCATATTCGTGTTTAATTTTAAAAACGACATTGACACTATAATTTATAAATTTTTGCAATAATAATTTGATTTGTTCAGTTGATAATTCATCTTTTGAAACATCAATAGTTAAGATGATATACAAATTTTCAGGATTAACCCTTAACCTTAGAATCATTTGTTCAATCATATAATAATCAATCCAGTAAAAACTATTTCCTTTAATATAGATGTTTTTAGGTTTATAATTTTTAGGATTATCGATTGGTTCCCAAGGCACCTGTATCTCTTTTACTTTAGTCATATCATTTATAGATTCATCAATTAATTTGATTATGCTTTCATCAATATCAACTATTTGGGAGTGGTTAATTGAATGAGATGTTGGTCTATATGTTTTCCTAATTAATTTTGGAGTGTCACCATATGTTTCTTTAAAGAGGTGTATAAAACGAGAGTAGTGATTAAAACCATGATTACTGGCTATTTCTTCTATCGGTTTCATTGAAGTTAAAATATCTATTAGACAATGCTCTAGTCTAATATGATTTAAATATTGAACAAAATTACTGTAAGGTGTCACTTTAAACATTTCACTTAAAGCTTTACTTGTAATATTTACATGATTTATAACATCTTTTCTATTAATCTTTTTATGATGATTGTGTGTTAAATACTCATGGACTTCCTCAGCCACTATATGACGTCTGTCATCATTTGTATTGAGAGACATTAATTCCACACATATATAACTAATAAGCTTATCATTCGTTATGTTTACTTGCTGTTCTACTTGATTATGAATTAAGTACTTTAGCAAAATTCTAAAGGTCCCTCCTATATCATTTGATAATAATTGTCCTCTAACTCTGCAATTCGTACTCATAAATCTTAAATATGTCTTTGCACTAATTTCAACAACGCAACAAACACTTTCTTCATGACTTTCAATCTGATATAAATCATTCAACATTATAATGGTGACATCATTTGCTCTAACTTCATAGCGTTGTAAATTAATAGTAATTACACCTGTGCCTTGTAACCAATATACAATCTTTAAATTTGCTTCTTTTGCATTACCCACTTTCATATTCTTTAAAATATGTAGTGAAAAATTATCTGTCATCTTACATCCTCACATATACAAATATATTGATTTACCCCTTTTTATCTTTATCAAATCAATTGTCAACATCTAATATTCACTAACAATTATATCGCCAAAACGTTATTAGCAGTAACAAAACATAAATCAATTATATCAAATAACATTTTTATTAAAACATTTTTTTGTGCTAAAATAGGATATTTTATCCATAATATATACATTTTCATCAAAATCACAAAGCTTTTGATATTACTAAAAACTTGATCGTTCGTGTCATATTTTTATGCATTTTCTGATTAAAAGTCCGTCATTATGCAATAAATATACATTTTGAATTTTCAGTAATATTACATTTATGTAACGTGCTTATTTTCGCAACATTCTGTATTTATAAAGAATGCCGTAGTTATAAGTTTTGCAAAATGCAATTTCTTATACTTTTACAATTCTATTGTGTCAAGATATTAGCAAAAAATTACAAAACGTTAACAAAGCACACAAGGACGCTATTTTCTGTTATAGTCTTTCTTGTCGTTTAATAACGAGAGATAACTTTTAAATTAATTTGTCACACGGACAGTACGAAAATATTTAGTTTTAAAATTTTTAGGAGGATATTTTTACAATGAAGAAAATCGCTACAGCTACTATCGCAACTGCAGGATTCGCTACAATCGCAATTGCATCAGGAAATCAAGCTCACGCTTCTGAGCAAGATAACTATGGTTATAATCCAAATGATCCAACATCATACAGCTATACTTATACTATTGATGCACAAGGTAACTACCATTACACATGGAAAGGTAACTGGCATCCAAGTCAATTAAATCAAGATAATGGCTACTACAGCTATTACTACAACAATGGTTACAATAACTATAGCTACAATAATTACAATAGTTATAGCAACAATAACTACAATCGTTACAATAACTATTCAAACAGCTATCAATCATATAACTATAATAACTACAATAGTTACAATACAAACAGCTACCGTACTGGTGGTTTAGGTGCTAGCTACAGCACTTCAAGTAACAACGTTCAAGTAACTACTACAATGGCTCCATCATCAAATGGTCGTTCAATCTCAAGTGGTTATACTTCAGGACGTAACTTATACACTACTGGTCAATGTACATACTACGTATTTGATCGTGTAGGCGGTAAAATCGGTTCTACTTGGGGCAATGCAAGTAACTGGGCTAATGCAGCTGCAAGAGCTGGTTACACAGTAAACAACACACCAAAAGCTGGTGCAATCATGCAAACAACTCAAGGTGCATACGGTCACGTTGCATACGTTGAAAGTGTAAACAGCAATGGTTCAGTAAGAGTTTCAGAAATGAACTATGGCTATGGCCCAGGTGTTGTAACTTCACGTACAATCTCAGCTAGCCAAGCTTCATCATACAACTTCATTCACTAATTTGTAATGAACCTATTATAATCCAACAAGATTTCAATCATCTTGTTGGATTTTTTTATTTGAAATTAATCATTTATCTATCACTTTATTATTTTAGAAACAAAAAAAGGAATGATGAAAAGTTATATAAAACTTAACGTCATTCCGTTTAATTAGCATAAAGCTATAAAACAACATACAGCCATTGACATACCTCGAAAAGATATGCCAACTTGGCTATACATTGATACATTTTCAGTTAAAGTACTAACAATTATACTTGCCTTCAAATTCTCAATTACCTTTGTCATTTTAAAATGACCATAAACTTACATTACATTTATCAACGTATTCCGCTACAAAACACATTAATAATATGTAAAGAGGATATTTCTTCAAGTTAAAACCTTCTCAAAATATAACCGCTACAATTATACATAAGATTAATGTTTCAACATATTATATATATTCCACAATCACATTAAGTTAAACGTGTATTCGATGACTTTTTAATTCCAATACCAGTAAAACCATAAATGATTGCGATGATTGCACATAAATAACAAGGAATCGACCAAATGAAAAATTGTCCAACCGAGACATGTAGTTGACTTGCATAGTATATTCCTGAAGTTCCCCATGGAATAAGTGGTAATACCATCGTACTTGAGTCTTCAAGTGTTCTTGATAGAATCGTTCGAGACACATGATATTTCTCAAATAATTCTTTCATTAAAACACCAACCATAATAATTACAATTGATGCAACACCTGCAGCAAATACAAGTCCTAAACAACAGATAACCGTCATACAAACTAGACTGCCCACAGAATGAATACTTTTAGAAACTGTGTCTAATAAAACATCAAGACACCCCGCTTTTTCAACAATACCTGCAAATGCATATCCACAAAATATCGTTACTAATATTTGCGTCATACTCATCATTCCGCCCTGTTCTAACAGGCTTTTCACGCTTGATGAAACGTGTGATTGATGTATCATTGATTCATTAAATCCGCTAAATGTCGCTTTGAATCCATCTACCATTTTAAAATGATGATTAAATGTGCCCACTATAATTGCAGACAAACTTGAAATCAACATAGCAGGCACTGTTGAAATTTTTAATACTAAACAAATAATTATTACAATTAATGGTAACCATACCCAAATATTTATTTGATATATTTGCGCGAGTTCTGTTAGCAAAGATTTAATTTGCTTATCATTTGAATGACCATTAAATTGAAAACCAACAATAAACCATACAATTATTCCTATTACGGATGCTGGAATTGTCGTCCACATCATTGAATGTATATGTTTAAAGATATTAACTTTTGTAACAAGTGCTGCTAAATTGGTCGTGTCAGATAATGGTGACATTTTATCACCAAATACCGCACCAGCAATAATTGATCCTGCTGCCATTCCAGGTGTTATACCTAGTTGATTTCCTATTGAGATTAATGCTATTCCAGCAGTAGATGCTGATCCCCAAGCTGTACCAGTAGCTACAGATGTAATAGCACTTATAAAAAATGCAGATATTAAAAAATAGCTTGGATTCAATAAATCTAAGCCATAATAAATTAAAGCAGGAACTGTTCCAGAAAACATCCAACTCCCTACAATGATACCGACTGCTAAAATAATGAAAATGGCAGGCATTGCAGTATTCAGTCGTTCTGCAATGCCTTTTTCCAAATCTTGCCATGTCAATCCTACACGTTTAGCAATCCATGCGGCATAAGCTGAAGCAATGATTAATAACACTTGAATTGGAATGTCAAAAAACACAAATCCAGTTACTACTACAATAACCATAACTACTATTGTTGAAATTGATTCTAAAAAGGTTGGTTGTCTTGTCATCATATATCGTCCCCTTTGTTTATTGATGCAAAACCACTTTTCTTCAATTTACTTTCTATTAGTACATTTCTATTTGCTTTTTATATTTAAACTAACATTTATTTTAAATATTTATCTAAATCTAGTTTATCCAAACCAATTGTTTCAACAGTTAATCCTTCTTCAAAGAAATCTCGTTCTAGAATTGTTGATGCAATAACAATGACAGCATCAATATTTGGTGTCGGCACATCAATAACCTTACCTAAACTTGACCATAATACTAAACCATATGCAATATCCTCAGTTAAATATCTGCTTTCTACATGATTTGGTCCAGGAATTTGTGAAAATACTGGGCTTGTATTGAATAATCGGTTCAATGGTTCATCTTCTTTATCACGTTCTAAATAACCACGCTCTATACGTGATTCTTTCGCAGTAGATAATTCAAATCCTAATCTACGCCCTAAATTCAATCTTTCTAACTCAATTGCATGTAATAATCTTACCGTGTGTTTTGTTATACCTTCTTTATATAATGCAAACTCACCCGCATAATCAATACGGCCCACATTTAATAAAGTTGGTCCTGGATGTACTTCTGGATTACCATTTTCAAGATTTGTCTTAATTAAACTTTCTTCTTTAACTAAATAGTCATAAATACTTGAAACTTTATCATAACAATCATTTAGGCAACTTCTGTCATACGTTGAAAAGAAGATACGACGTACGTTTAATGATAAATCAACTG
The DNA here is from genome assembly GCF_000236925.1 of Staphylococcus argenteus. Taxonomy (NCBI): domain Bacteria; kingdom Bacillati; phylum Bacillota; class Bacilli; order Caryophanales; family Staphylococcaceae; genus Staphylococcus; species Staphylococcus argenteus. The sequence goes on from NC_016941.1 coordinate 2,301,125, forward strand.
TTGCATTCTCAAAGTCCACACGTGTGCCATACGTTAATGTATTAGCTTCAGCCAATTGAGGTTTAGTATCAATGTGTCTGTCTTCCAAAACGTTCATAAAACGAATTGATCCCATTGCTGCAGCCATGTTGAAGAATATCAACTGATTATTCGTCACATGCTCTGCCATTACATCAGCATAATATTCTATGTATGAAGACGGGATAATAACCTGAACAATCTCAGCATCTTTTAGTACATATTCCATATCATCACTAATATCAGTGAATTCTACGAAACGTTCTTCGCCTTCATTATGAAAATCAAATCCACCTTTGTCGATTGCGTTTTGAAATTTATTTATTGATTGATTACGACAATATAATTTAACTTCATGACCTTTGTCTACCATGTCAACTGCTGCCGTAACCGCGCCATTTCCTGATCCTACAATTGCTATTTTCATAAACAACCCTCTTTCTATCTTTCTTTGTTTAAAAATAAAAATACATTATACGTAAGACAATATAAAAAAGATGCGAATTCATTACGCATCATTATAAATGTTAAGTATATATAACCTTAAATTAACCTATTTAAACGCCAACGTCTACCACTTATTTTTAAATTTAATAATTGTTTAATAAACATGTTTATTTTGATTATATTTTGTTATAGTTAAAGATAATATTACAACTTTAAAAGGAGTGTCTATCATGACAACAGAAATGAACGATGCAACAACTCATCAACCAAACCGCAAATCGAATGATGAGAATATTATGGCGATGCTTATCTATTTATTAAGTTTATTCACAACTATAATTGGACCACTAATTATATGGTTATTAAAAAAAGATGAATCGAAGTTAGTTAATCGTGCTGGAAAAAATTATCTTAACTTTATGATTTCATATATTATTTGGTCTATCGTTTTAGTCGTTATCACTTTAATAGGTGTTTTCCTAATTGCTACCGATATAAATTTCATTACAATTATAGGTTTCATCATTATGTTTATTGGTATTTTATCAATATTCGCATACTCAATATTATCTTTTGTTTTCACAATAATTGCATGCGTAAAATCTTATAATGGTGAAGAATATATCATACCTTTAACTATTCGTTTTATTTAAACATATTACAAATAAACATTTCCTATTAATTTCCTGTTAATCTCATTGTAACTTTGGCTAATTTTTATTACAAAATTAGTCAAAGTTTTTTTATTCTTTTACAAAACAATAACATTCCCCACAAACGTGATTAATTTTGTTAAAGTAACTATTGTCATCAATCGAGATGTGAGAATAAAACAGTCGCTACGTTTTATTTATAAAAAAAGATATAGAACTTTGGAGGACTTTATTCATGAAAAAATTAGTAACAGCAACTACATTAACAGCAGGTATCGGTACAGCATTAGTAGGTCACGCACATCATGCAGATGCTGCTGAAAATTATACAAATTATAATAACTACAACTATAATTACAACACGACTCAAACAACAACTACTACAACAACTACAACTACAACTTCATCAATTTCACATGCAGGTAACTTATATACAGCTGGTCAATGTACTTGGTATGTATATGATAAAGTAGGCGGTGAAATCGGTTCTACTTGGGGCAATGCTAACAACTGGGCTTCAGCTGCTCAAAGTGCTGGATTCACAGTAAACCATACACCTTCTAAAGGGGCTATTCTACAATCATCTGAAGGACCATTTGGTCATGTTGCATATGTTGAAAGTGTTAACAGTGATGGTTCAGTAACAATTTCAGAAATGAACTATAGTGGTGGTCCATTCTCAGTAAGTTCAAGAACTATTTCAGCTAGTGAAGCTGGTAACTACAACTACATTCATATTTAAAGAGTATTTTGGTACATATCACTTGGATATTTTGTCCGGTAAATATGTTATCGATAACTATCGAGCTTTCCTGTTTAGGATAAGCTCTTTTTTATATTCACAATTAATTCATCGTACTTTTTAACATTGTTAAATATATTCATTACTTCCCCTACCCCACTATTAAAAGTACACGCTTACACCGTTGATATGCAACAAATCACGACATAGTTGTATACAGTCTAATCTTCTACTATACTAGATTAAAAGGAGTGAGCTTTATGGAAAAAGTTTATGTTGCTGGTGCCATACCAGAAGTAGGTTTAAAACTTTTACAAGAACATTTTGAAGTCGAAATGTATGAAGGTAAAGGGTTAGTCGATAAAGACACTTTAGTTAAAGGTGTACAAGGTGCGACTGCTTTAATCAGTTTATTATCAACAAACGTCGATAAAGATGTTATCGATGCTGGTAAAGACTTAAAAATCATCGCCAACTATGGTGCAGGTTTTAATAATATTGATATTGAATATGCACGTGAAAAAAATATAGATGTTACAAATACACCAAAGGCTTCAACAAATGCAACTGCTGATTTAACAATTGGCTTAGTTCTTGCTGTTGCTAGACGCATTGTTGAAGGTGATGAGTTATCACGTACAACTGGTTTTGACGGATGGGCACCTTTATTTTTCAGAGGGCGCGAAGTATCTGGTAAAACAATCGGTATTATCGGTTTAGGCGAAATTGGTAGCGCCGTTGCACGCCGCGCCAGAGCATTTGACATGGACGTCTTATATACTGGCCCTCATCGTAAAGAAGAAAAAGAACGTGAGATTGGTGCTAAATACGTAGATTTAGATACATTATTAAAAAATGCAGACTTTATCACAATAAATGCTGCTTATAATCCTAAATTACATCATCTAATTGATACAGAACAATTTAAAATGATGAAGCCAACAGCATATTTAATTAATGCATCACGAGGTCCAATCGTGCATGAGGCTGCACTTGTTCAAGCTTTGAAACATAATGAAATTGAAGGTGCTGCACTTGATGTATACGAATTCGAACCAGAAATTACGGATGACTTAAAATCACTTAAAAATGTAGTACTTACACCACATATTGGTAATGCTACATTTGAAGCTCGCGATATGATGTCAAAAATAGTTGCTAACGCCGCTATTAGCGCAGCTCAAGGTGAAAAGCCACAATTCGTGGTAAACTAAACATTTAATTATTACTTATTAAATCAAACAAAAACTCACCCCGTATGTTGTAAATTCACTACAACATACGGGGTTTTTCGTATAGTTATTTTATTTTTCTTTTGATTTATATAAAAATTTAGTCTGACTTGCCGCTAGTGCATTCGGCATCATTTTCATGATACGGTTTCTTATTGCTACAATTAATCGGTTTCTATATTGGGCAATTTTGCCAATTTTTCTAGAGCGCTTAATTACTTTAGTAGTATGCTTAACTCGTAATTTATCATAACGTTGTAATGCCTTTTCAAAATCATATGAATTAAAACAATTCACTAATACGATAGCATCTTCCATTGCCTGGCCAGCACCTTGCCCCATATTAGGAGTCGTTGCATGGGCCGCATCCCCTAATAAAATGGTACGTCCATAAACAAAAGATTTTAATGGTTTTAAATCGTAAATATTATGCAACAAAATACCAGTCTCACTTTGCTTGTCTAACACTTCTCTAACTTCGTTTGGATAATGATTAAAGTAGGCTTGTAAATGCGGTTTTCCAAATGCACTATATTTATGATTATTTTCCTTAGTATTAATAGTAATAAACCAATATGCTTGATTATTTAATAATGGAACAATACCTACTCTACCTTTTCTACCCCAATATTCTTTTGCACAGTCGGGATGTTTCAAATCGATATCATCGACTAATCCTCTAAAACATGTATAACCTTGATATAATATCTTACTATCAGTATTTACAGATTGTCTTACTTTAGAATGAATTCCATCAGCCCCAATACACAAATCAAATGCTTCACTTTCTTGATTAGCAAAATGTATCGTTACTTTATCTGTATCATTATCGATGTGAGTAACCTCATGTTTTGTGAAAATTGCATCATCTTTAACATATGATTTTATAATTTCAATTAGTGTTTGACGAGGTAAAGTCACATTTAATGTATTACTTTTTAATTTAACTGTAGATAATGGACGATCTTTGTCATCTAATATTGTCATCGTTGATAAGATTTGTCCTGCATTTTTAATGCCTTTTGCTAAATCATGATTACCTAGCTTTTTAAGCACATTATCTCCAATACCTATCCCAGCACCTATTTCATCAATAGAGTCATTTTTTTCAAAGACTTTAATAGTATGACCTTGCTCTTGTAATAATGCAGCTGCTGTTAATCCACCGATGCCTGCACCTATAATTGCTATCTTCATATTGTCACCTCTATATTTTTCATTCTTTTCTATTTTATCACATGCGCTATTGTTTAAAAATGACCCTACTTATCAACTTATATATTGTTGTAAGATTTATTTTGTCTAATTTTAGCAATAAAAATGATGTAACAGCTATCAAAATCAATTTTATCAAAAACGACATTAACGTACGTTCCTTATTCCTATAAATGTGTTTACGTATCTATACAAATTTAATCTATCGTTTTAAAATTTAAATCATCTTCACGAATGTTCAATATTCCCATTAAAATACGCTAAAGGAGCTTAAAACAATAAATTGTTCCAGCTCCTTTGAACGTCGATGTCTTATTTATAATATGTTTGTCTAATTTCATCTTTCTTTATACCAAACTCTTTATATGACTTGTCCATTAATTTTGCAATTTTATCTGGCCAATAAATATCACTCGCATATTGATGTTGTGCTGGATTTTCTGGATTCCAACGCATTTGATATAAATTCAATTGATTATTTTCAAAGTATTCATTACGAATGAACTTAGCTCCACCAAGAATCGCCTTATCTGGAGATGTCCATTGTTCCTTTTCCGCATAACTTTTCCCACTGCGAACAGCACTACTATCAAAAGCTCCTATACCAAAGAAGTTGTAATAGCGTTTCTTACCATCTTTAATGCCTTGTGCTAATTCTGATTTGCCATTACCAGTTTCAACTAATGCATGACTCACAAGATATATGACATTAACCTCATATTTATCTTGGGCTTCTAGAAAAACTTTCCCTCGATTTTCTAAAATACCTTTACCTTTTAAAAGATGATTAACTTCAGATTCTGACATTGGCACTCTTTCTGTGATATCCATGTATTTCATATCACTATCTTTATGTGAAATGGTCATTGCTTTAGCAATTTCATTATTATTTGCTTTAACAAATTTACCATGGTCTTCTTTAGTCTGAATGATGCCTTTCCCTTGTTGCATCGATACAGCTTGATCAAACGAATAATTTACATCATTTTTAAACAACCTTGTTTCATTCACAATAAGTAACACAGCAAATACAACCAAAATGATCATTAATAGTAGCGTTGATATACGTAACTTGAATTTCTTCTTCATATAGACAAAACCTCATTTTCTTACTTAGACAATAAAAAATATGCCACAACAATCGCTAATATTACGATTAAAAAAGAAGCGTTAACGATTACTTTCATCGTCGTTCTATCTCTGAACATCATATTAAAGACAACTAGACTAATTGATAATGAAACAGCAAAAAAAGTAATAGCTAATACTAATTTCATCATAAATAAACAAACTAAACCTATGACTAATAAGGCATTTGATATTACAGCTGACGTTTTTAACATTCTCGAATTAATATGCACTCACCCTTTTTATTTAAATAACTTACATAATCATAATAATACATGATTTTTCATAGGCCTGTCGATGATTGATTCACAATAGTACGTGATTTTTTTGTTTTTCAATATTATTCATTTATTCCAATAAAAAGCACCTTTTTCAATTTTTATTGAAATAAAAAAAGTGCTCCTACACTACTTGCATGTAGAAACACTTTCCATTGTGATTTTATTCTTCTCTAGACATACCTTTTAACATATTAAGCATGTAAGTTAAACTACGGTTCATGTCGTCATCTTTCAATACGCCCAATAGACTTCTTATAGTTGTCTTAGCATTTGGACTCGCTTGATTCGCAACGTGTAATCCTTTATTAACTTTATTTAGGAAGTCGCTTAAATCTGATACATTCAGTTCGCCTAATAAAAATACCATTGAAGCCATATTGGATAATAACCCTGTATAAATATCTTTGTTAAGTTCAACTGCAAATTTATTTATAATAACTTGACGTCCTCGAATTGCTCCATTTAAAGCATCTAATAATTTTGCATCATCTAATGTTTTAATGAGCTTAATTGCTTTTAAAATACTATCTTTGTTTGCAGCAATTGCTTCAGTAACTTCGTTCAAGCTTTCTAATTTTATTTGTTCTTCCGATTTTTCTAAGCGTCTAATTTTAGATGATATTCTCTCAGCCATTATTTATCCACCTGATTTCCTGGGAAAACATAATCTGGACGTTCCCATTTTTTCTGTACTTGTACGCTGTACTGCGGGTGACGTTTTTTGTTTACACGGAAGTTATTTGGATTTAATGGTGATTTCCCACGTTTCGTAATGACTTCTAAACGACAACTAGTTCGTTTGTAAGATGGTGTATCCGTGTATTGATCAACATCACTATTAGTTAATAAGTTAATTGCTCCTAAATCGCCATTTTCCATCGCATCATTGTTTAATGGAATATAGATTTCTTTACCTTTAACACGATCTGTCACATGAACTTGTAATACCGCTTCTCCTGTTTCAGAAATCAACTTAACTTCTGCACCTTCATGAATGCCTCTATCTTCAGCAAGCTCTGGAGAAATTTCAACAAATGCACGTGGCACTTTATATTTAATCATTGGTGTTTGATATGTCATGTTACCTTCATGGAAGTGTTCTAACAATCTTCCGTTATTTACATGAATATCATAAACATCATCTTGTTTAAAGAAGTTATCAAATGTTAATGGGAATAATTTCGCCTTACCATTATCAAAATTGAATCCTTCTAAATAAAGTATAGGTTCATCAGTGCCATCAGGTTGTACTGGCCATTGTAAACTATTGAATCCTTCTAAGCGATCATAACTTACCCCCGCATATAAAGGTGTTAAGCGTGCTACTTCATCCATAATTTCACTAGGATGTTTGTAATTCCAATCAAACCCTAATCTATTAGCAATTGCTTGGAAGATTTTCCAGTCAGGTTTTGAATCACCAAGTGGTTCTAATGCTTGGTATAAACGTTGGATACGACGTTCGGTATTTGTAAAAGTACCGTCTTTTTCAAGTGAAGGACTTGCTGGTAATACAACATCTGCGTATGTTGCTGTGAATGTTAAAAATTCATCTTGTACTACCATGAAATCTAATTTTTCAAATGCAGCTTGTACAAAATTAATATTTGAATCTACAATACCTGTATCTTCACCATATAAGTACAATGAGTGTACTTCTCCGTCATGTATACCTTCTACCATTTCATGATTATCTTTACCAGCTTTTGGATTCAATTTAACGCCGTACTCTTTTTCAAATTTAGCGCGAATATCATCCGCTTCAATACTTTGGTAACCTGTAATCTTATCAGGCATACTTCCCATATCACTACATCCTTGAACATTATTATGTCCACGCAATGGATATGCGCCTGTACCAGGACGACGATAATTACCTGTTACTAGTAATAAGTTTGAAATTGCTGTACTTGAGTCACTACCGATGTCTTGTTGTGTAATACCCATTGCCCAACAAATAACAACAGATTCAGCTTTAGCACATTCTTCAGCAAATTTAATCAATTCTGATTCAGGAATACCTGTTGCTTCTTCAGCAAAAGCCATTGTAAATGTTTCTAATGATTTGTAATATTCATCAAAATCATCTACCCACTCATCGATAAATGCTTTATCGTGTAAATCATGATCAATAATATACTTAGTTACTGCACTTAACCACGCTAAATCCGTACCTGGTTTAGGTTGATAAAAACGATCCGCACGTTCTGCCATTTCATGTTTTCTAATATCAAATACATGTATTTTTTGACCAAATAATTTTTGCGCACGTTTCATGCGTGATGCGATAACCGGATGAGCTTCTGCAGTATTTGTACCAATTAACACTGACATTGCTGCTCTTTCTAAGTCTTGAATACTACCAGAGTCACCACCGTGTCCAACAGTTCTAAATAAACCTTTTGTTGCAGGCGCTTGGCAATATCTTGAACAGTTATCAACGTTATTTGTACCGATTACTTGTCGCGCTAATTTTTGCATTAAGTAAGATTCTTCATTTGTTGCTTTAGATGAAGAAATAAATGACAACGCATCTGGACCATATTTTTCTTTAATTGATGTGAAATTATCAGCAATCACGTTTAATGCCTCATCCCACTCAACTTCATGGAATTCACCATTTTTTCTAACTAATGGCTTTGTTAAACGTTGATCTGAATTAATATGTCCCCATGAAAACTTCCCTTTAACACATGACGCAATTTTATTTGCCGGAGAATCATGAGATGGTTGTACTTTCAAAATTTCTCTATCTTTCGTCCAAACTTCAAATGAACAGCCTACACCACAATATGTACATACTGTTTTAGTTTTCTTAATACGTTCTTTACGCATTTCTGCTTCAGAATCTGAAATCGCAAATAATGGTCCATAACCAGGTTCTGCTTTTTTAGTTAAATCGATCATTGCTGCTAAAGAACCAGGTTCAGTATCAGTCATATAACCTGCATTACCTTCCATATTTACTTCCATCATAGCGTTACATGGACATACCGTTGCGCATTGCCCGCAAGATACACATGAAGATTCATTAATTGGTACATCATTATCCCAAATAACACGTGGATGTTCACGATCCCAATCAATTCTAATTGTTTCATTCACTTCGATATCTTGACATGCTTCTACACAACGACCACATAGAATACATTGATTTGGGTCATAGCGGTAAAATGGTCCATAATCTTTTTCATAAGGTTTTTCTTTATACTCATATGTTTGATGTTGAAGTCCCCAAGCATCCATTGTGTTGTGGATTTCACAATCACCATTATTATAATCACATACTGTACAATACAGCATATGCTTTTCTAAAATACGGTCAAGCGCTTCTTTTTGAGCATCTTTTACATCATTGTTCACAGTATTTACAGTCATTGGACGATCAATCACCGTACTACATGAACGTTCAATTTTACCGTCAATTTCAACAGTACATGTATCACATGTTTGAATTGGTCCCATCGATTCGTTATAACAAATTGAAGGTACAAATGTATCTTGTGATTTAATAAACTCAAGTAAATTCGTACCAGGTTCTACAAGATAATCTTTTCCATCAAGTGTAACCACCAAATGTTCTTGCATATTACTCACCCCGTCTATATATATATTTTTCCGTAAATGACTTATTAAGTATTACTACAATCCCATCTATATTAAAAATGCCCCCACATCTTTCAGATAGAATTAACTTAATTGTATTACTTTATGCACTAGTTGTTAAGTAGAATTTTGTATTTTGCTTTTTTGCAAACTTTTGCATTACAAATAATTAGTGCGAAATTTAATCACTATTCATTTAATTGAAAATTGTTATCATCTCTACTACTTTGATACTGTATTTACAAAATTAGTCATACCACTTATCAATACCTTTTTTCAGAAAATTATTAATTAAATCTATATAACTTTATGGTAGCCAGTAATGACTATAACTAATCATCAATTCAAACTATTATCACATTATGCAGCTATATAATTGACTAATTGCATATTACTTACTCTAATCATTTAAAATACAACAAAACCTGTAAATGAAAAGTATGCTCTTTTCACTTACAGGTTACTGCAATATTTTTATATTAAATTGATAGACATTCAACCTATACTATCATTCAATTAAAGACATGACGTTAAATGTTGTCACTAAACGACTACTCTAAATTGTCTTTTAATAACTTCGTACTTTCAGCTTTAGATTGTTCACTTGGAATGAAGTAATACAATCCATCACTTTGAATACCACCTTGACCACTTAATTGATGTTTATTAATCGTATCATTAGCATCTTTATAATTACTTCTAATCGTGTTCAAATCACCTAACGTTAAATCTGTTTTAACATTATTTTGAATTTCATTCATTAGACTATTGAAGTGTGTGATTGATGATGGACTAGCAATTTTATTAGCCATCGCTTCTAAAACAATTTGCTGACGCTGTTGACGACCAAAATCTCCACCAGCTCCTTCTTCTTTACGACTTCTAATAAATTTTAACGCTTGATCACCATTCACATGTGTTTGCTGACCTTTTGTAAAATGAACACCATCAACAGTGAATGTATCATTACTTACTACATCAACACCGCCGATGCTATCTATCATATTATGCAAACCATCCATATCAATTGTCGCATAATGGTCAATTGGTACATTCATTAACTTTTCAAGTGATTTCACAGCCATATTAGGTCCACCATATGCATATGCATGCGCGATTTTTTCCGTTGTACCTCGCCCTACAATTTCCGCTCTTGTATCACGTGGTATACTAACAATTTCAGTTTTCTTCGTTTTAGGGTTGATAGATAAAATCATTATACTATCACTACGCTCTCCGCCACCCTTTTTCTTACGATCAGCATCCGAATCGACACCGAATAAAGCAATTGTAAATGGATCACCATCTTTTAAACTTACCTTTTTATCTCTTAATTCTGACTTGTTACGATCTAACGGATTATGAATTTTATTACCAGTAATAAAAATTTTAGCAGCTACATAAACTACTGCTACAATCGCTAAAATGACTAAAATACCAAATACCCATAAAAATATTTTCTTAGGTAGGCTCATTTTACTTTTATTTGAACGCTTCAATCCCACCACTCCTTTACTATTCCATACATACTTTATCTGTTTTCCCTATTTATTATATAGTAAAATTATTTTTTTACTATACTTCTGAAGACGTATTACTATTTTTCGCTATTATTTCTATTTTCAAACACGACTACTTAGTTTTTTATATCCACCATTAGCATTTAAAATTTCTAGTATCTTTTGATGGCATGCCACGTTACTAATTATAAACGGTCCACCTTTAAGATAATCAATCTTATCACCATTTAAAGATGTCATTTTTAAATTAAGTAGTTCCGCAAACAAAAATTGTGCAGCAATATCCCAAGGTTTAGGGTTTGTATTAATATGCGCACCAAACTGCCCTTTTGCAACACGAATTGAATCTAATCCACATGCTCCAACTAGACGATAACTAAATGACGCATTGAATAGGTCTTGTACTGTTTCCATATTCATAACTTGCGCATTAAATGAAACAATTGCATCTTTTAATGGTAAAGGTTCCGGCGCTTCCAACTTCAAATTATTGCTAAAAGCACCGACTCCTCTAATCGCTTTATGCAGTTGCTTATGAGGGTAATCATATATATAAGATAACATTGGTTTTCCCTCAACAAAGTAGGCCAATATAATACAATAATCTTCTTGTTGTTTCACTAAATTTGCAGTCCCATCGACAGGGTCCATAATCCACAAATCTTTAATACTTTTCGTAATCATATCATTATTTTTTTCTTCTGCTAATAACTCATGTTCTGGAAAATGTGTACATAAAAAAGTTTGAAATTGTTGTTGAATTTGCTTATCGACATTTGTTACTAAGTCAAATCTATGGCGTTTTGTTTCTGTAGTCATTTCACTTATCAATTGTGGAATGAGAATATCTAATTGTTGCAACCAATTACAAATTAATTTATCAATCTGTTGTAATGTTTTTTCTGTCATTTAGTTCACCACTTCTTATATCATAATCATTTTAGTATTACCCTATATCAAAAGAATCAAATATACAAATGAATTCTTTCATATTAATTTCCATAAAAAAATCGGCTAGTCACGTGCTAGCCGACAAATAGAAAGGAAAGTAAGTAATAAATATTGAAGATGTTGTGATGTAACTTGAACGATTAAAAGCTATCTGTTATATAGCTCTACCCCTTTGTTTAATCGCTCCCCCTGTTACAAATAATATAATAGCACAATCTTTTCTTTAATGTAAGCGTTTTCTACAAATTTTTACAACTTTTTTTAAAAAAGCTAATGAAAATGTCCTCATTGTCACTCTTATGTTATACTTTGTGTAATATATCATCTTTAAGGAGGTGGCTGTCATGAATAAAGCTGAAAGGCAAAATTTAATTATTACTGCAATTCAACAAAACAATAAAATGACCGCATTAGAATTAGCTAAATATTGCAACGTTTCCAAGCGTACGATTTTACGTGACATTGACGATTTAGAAAATCAAGGTGTTAAAATTTATGCGCATTATGGAAAAAATGGTGGTTACCAAATACAACAAGCACAATCTAAAATTTCATTAAATTTATCTGAATCACAATTATCAGCCTTATTTTTAGTACTAAATGAAAGTCAGTCGTATTCGACGTTACCATATAAAAGTGAAATCAACGCAATCATAAAACAATGTTTAAACTTGCCACAAACACGATTAAGAAAACTTCTTAAACGTATGGATTTTTATATTAAGTTTAAAGATACACAACATATGACGTTACCTATGTTGTTTTCTGATATTTTAATTTACTGTACAGAGCGTAATGTGATGTTAGTAGATTATAAAGTAGATGATAAAATCAAAGCCGAAAATGTTATATTCATCGGGCTGCTATGTAAAAGTGGACACTGGCACGCCGTAATTTATGATATCGCAACAGATATGACAGCAGAACTTGAGATTGCAAATATTGTGGATATCTCATATTCTTTTGGCAAGACAATTCAAACAAGAGATATATCCATTGATAACTACCATCAATTTTTAAACCCCATCGATTCTTAAGCAACAGAATCAATGGGGCTTTCTTAACCATAAATTTGTACGACCGTCATAATAAATGACACAAAATTATTTACAATATGTAATGCGATAGTCGAACCTAAGTTTCTACCTGATTTCAAATAAGTAACCACCATAATAATAGCTAAAATTAGATATGGACCAAATTCAAATGGTGATTTCGCATCAGTAACATGAATAAGTGTAAATAAGAACACCGAAATAATACTCATCACTATAAAATTAAATTTCTTACCTAATTCTCCTATTAAAATATGTCTAAAAACCAGTTCTTCAACTATTGGACCTACAATCACTATTAATAAGAATGCTACTGGTAAAAATGAAGGCACTTCAAACATTTTATTTAGTTCAAGCTCATTCGCTGTTTCGCTATATTGCAAATGTTTAGGTAAAAACTGTGTCATAAATTCATATGCATAAATTAAGATGACTGCAATAATATATGTTATTAATAACCTAAGCCAATGTTTTTTTATATACATTAAACCTGCGAGAAGTCTTGAGCTTATCACCTTCAAATGAAATAAACAAAACGCCATGATACCAATGCTATACGCGATAGTTTGTGCAACAATCGCTATAAATATAATATCTCTATCACTAATTAAAGCCCCAAACGACTTCATTGTTGTGTAAAGTGCAAATATTAGTGCAAAAAATAATACACCTATAATTGGAATTATGAGTAAGTCTATCCAAGCTATATCTTTAAACTTATATTTCTTTTTTAAATTATCCACTGTTGTATCCTTCCCTTGTACTATCGTATTTTTTATTTTTGGAGGTACCCTTATATGATAAACGAAAATAATTACATTAGACAACAAATTATAGAATTGATTCAGCGAGTTGAAATGATTAAATACAATACAATCATGACATCAATAAATGTAGCGCCTCTTGTCGATGAATTCAATCAAATCGTAAATGATGAATTCAAGAAATACCAAAACCTTACACATACTACTATTCATAATTATAATCAAATTGTCTATTATGAACTATTACACCTTCTCACTAAACGACCAATGTACAGAATCAATTATGGCAATAAAATTCAATATTTTAATTTTTATCACAGAGAACTTCATGATGCACTCACCGCAATGAATTAACCTCAATTCAATTTACATATCAACCTTATTTTTCTTCAATGCCATTTAGACAAGTTATTTATTAAAATTCACTTTATTACATAAATTATACAATTTAAAAGTTTCTTCAAATTGTAAAGATGTGGTAATCGCGATATAATTATAGTGATTAAGGTGATAGATTGGGTCTTGTATGTCTATTTTTACTTAGGCTTAAATAAATGAGTACATGATGTATAAATTGGGAATATACATTATGTCTTATAGTGATATATTTGTATCATTTGCACATGGGAGTATGCTATTTTTTAATCTATACATCTTAAAAAGTTTTACAGTTTTAATTTTCAATATCATTAAACAAACAACATATTCAGCTTATTTTTCATTCTCTTACGTTACAAGTTGTAATACCATCGCGTTAAACAACAAAAGCCAACGCTAATAAAACATATTGCGTTAAAGTGGAGTGATTAATATGTCAAACGTACTAACAGAAATAGATAGTCAGTATCCATACATGACTAAAAATGAAAAAAAGATTGCTAGCTTTATCCTTAATTCACCACAAAAAGTGATAAAAATGAGGTCTCAAGACTTAGCAAGCTTATTAGATATTAGTACCTCATCAGTCATTCGATTTAGCAAAAAAATCACTGATGGTGGTTTTCATGATTTAAAAATTAATATCTCAAAATATGTACCAAAAGCGTCGTCAATTTATAATGTCGAACTCGCAAATAACGAAAGTACAGAGTCGTTAAGAACCAAACTCCATACTCGCACAACTCGTACACTTAATCATGCCAATAACGAATTAAACGATAAAACAATCGATCAAATTTGTCATTGTTTAAAACGTTCTGACACGATTTTCATTTATGGGTTTGGTGCTTCTTTTGTAGTCGCTACAGACCTTTATCAAAAATTATCAAGAATAGGTTTAAATATTCAACTCGTTCAAGAAACGCATATTTTTGCAACGTTATTAGCAACTCATAATTCTAACGACAGTGTCATTCTTATTACTAACAATGGTACACAAAGTGAAATGCAGTCTATGGTCAAAGTCATTGACGACTACCATATACCAATTATCACAATAACTAGCACCATGGATAACCCTATAGCACAGGCATCAAATATTGTTTTAACATATGGGAAAACAGATGAAAATGAGATGCATATGGGCGCAACAACATCACTTTTTGCTCAAATGTTCACGATTGATATTTTATATTATCGTTATGTAGCTCTTAATTATCATGCATCATTAGATTTTATTACTCAATCTAAAATGGCCTTAGATAATTATCGCAAACATTTATCGAATATAAACTTTAAACATTAACAGTCTTATATAACTTCTTTAAATGTATCACGCAACAATGTTTGTTTCATCAAAGTTTATATACACTTTAATATACTTAGACTATATCGATGACATCATGCTAGAGTTATATTTTAATTAAATTATTATTGCAATTGACTGACGGTTTCATACCATATGTCAATTGCTTTTTTAATGTCTCTTTAACTATTTTAAAAATCCAGATTATCAATGATTGTGATCCATAGTAAATCAACAATATAAGTTACTACCAATGTCTATTTTAATTACACAGTGTTAAAAATATTGTTTACATTCTCATTTATAAACATCATTTTCACTATAATAAATATCATCTTCGTCCAATATTAAGCTAACAATGTATTTCGGAGCATAAAAATATACGCCCAAACATAACAGCGTCTATTTGCTATAATCAGCAAACACCGACCATGTTATAGTATGGGCGTACATAATATATTATTTAACTTTTACATTGTTTTTATTATATCTAATGAAATAATAAATTGTTACTACGGTTAAGAAGATTGCACCAATAAGCACTGATACTCTCGTCTCTGCATTAAATACCATACCTACTAATACTAATATTAAAAATAATATAGTTAAGTAGTTACTCACTGCGCCACCAGGCATCTTGAATGGATGTCCTTCCACTTCTTCAGGATGTAACTTTCTAAAGCGTAAGTGACTGAATAAAATCATAAACCAAGGAATCATTCCTGGTAAAATTGATGCACTATATACATATACGAAAATACTGCTAGCACCATCGATAAATAAAGGTAAAATTACATTTAATAAAGCACCAATTAAAATACCAAGAGATACTGCAACAACAGTATACATAGGCACACCGTTTTTCATAACTTTTGTGAATATCTTAGGCATTTCACCTTTATGCGCAAGTGTATAAATCATACGACTTGCACTGAAAATACCTGAGTTACAGCCAGACATTGCTGCCGTCAACACAACAAAGTTAATTAATGCTGCAGCAAATGTAATACCGATTTTCGCAAAAGTAGCAACAAAAGGACTTCCGATATCGCCTAATTGGTTCCATGGATATACAGAAACAATTACAAAAATAGCACCAAGATAGAAAATTAAAATTCTCCAAATTACGCCATTTACTGCTTTCACAATATTTCGTTGAGGGTCTTTTGTTTCCCCTGCTGAAATACCAATTAATTCCACACCTTGGTAAGAACCTATAACAATTGATAATGCGAAGAAGAAGCCAACGATTCCATTCGGCATAAATCCACCGTTTGTCCATAAATTAGAAATACCAACTGGATGACCGCCATTTCCAAAACCAAAGAAAATAAGACCAAAACCAGCAATGATCATTAAAATAATTGTTACAACTTTAATTAAAGCAAACCAAAATTCAAATTCGCCAAATGCTTTTACTGAGAATAAATTCGCTGCCATTAATAATAAAATAGCGATAACCCCCGGTATCCATGTTGGTAAGTCGGGATACCAGAACTTCATATATTCTCCTACTGCAATAACTTCACTCATACCAACTACAATCCATTGGAATATATTACTCCAAGCTGTCATATAGCCCGCTGCTGGATGTATATAATCACTTGCGAACGTAGCAAATGATCCTGTTGTTGGGTTCAAATAAATCATTTCACCCATTGCTCTCATGATTAAAAATAAAAAGATACCCGCAATTAAATATGCAAGGATAACAGATGGTCCTGTCCATTTAATTGTACTTGTTGCACCCATGAAAAGCCCCACGCCAATCGTACCACCAAGTGCAATCATTTGAATTTGACGGGCACTCAATCCCCTTTGTAGTTCATTGTTCTCCATAACGTCTTACCCCATCTCTGATTGATACTAAATAAATCCATAAAAAAACTTATTGTCGTAATTATACTATAAATTACCGATTTTGGTACATTAATATTTGCATACCATGTAATCGTTTACAGAACTACTATAGCAGGCTTTTTTACATTTGCAAACAATTATTTTGTGATTTTTCTAAAAAATTAAACAAATTGCTCACAAACCTTTAAATACCATACAATTTCAAGTATTCTAAGTGATTATGATATAATTTGAATAATATTAAAAAGGAGCATTGAAATGTTAAAACAAATATTACCTCGTGCGATAAAAATATCTTTAATCTTTGCAGTAGCATTTTTTATCATAAATTATTTCGGCATGCAGAAACCAGATATTACTTATTTAATCGGAAAAAGCATCGTTGCAACTGTTGTATTCATGCTCATATATCTCACAGTGTTTACAATCATTAATTCTCCTGAACGTAAATTCAAATTAGGAACCATTTTACCTTTTGCTTTAATTATCGGTATCATTGTTGGCACTAAGTTTTTAACAGTTCAAATCGGAGTTATTTCTAGTTTAATCATTAGTGTTATAGCTACTTTTCTTTGGGAATTTATCGAAAAAAATAAAGGAGGTCGCTCATCATGACAACTGCATTAATTGGTGTTATTGTACTAATTTTACTAATCATTAGTTTCGTACCAAATTACCGCGCTATGAGAGCAGCGAAAGAACAAGGCAGTAATGCAACAAGGGCAACGATTATGGTAGGTATAGATATAATCTTAATTGTACTTATCATCGTGACGTTATTATTAAAATATATGTAATAATAAAACCACCTTACCTTATTCAATATATGGTAGACGATTAGCTGATTTGTTGAAAAGCTTACCGTCATTTATATCCATATATGTTAGGTATGGTGGCTTTTTATTATAATTTACCTTGTAAAAGTAAAAAATATCCTATTGTTGCAAGTATAATATATATCATTGAACCAACAACGAAAGACCTTACTTGTATTCGAAACGGTGTCTGCTTATTAAAAATTGGCCCTATTACTAAATTTCCAATCGCTAAAATAATTGGACCTGCTAAAAAAAATAATATGATATATCCCATGTTAGACCTCCTATTTCGAAAAGAAACGTGTAACGATTTGATCATAGTTTAAATCTTTCGCTACGTATTCAACAGTTGTAAAGTCCTGTGCGTTAGTCATTTCATTTGTATTAACAATAACGTCTAATCCTGCTGTAATTGCCGCTGTTGCACCATTTACAGAATCTTCGATAGCCAAACATTGAGTAGGCATATAGTTCAATTGTTGTACCGCTGTTAAATATAGCTCAGGATCAGGTTTAACGAGCTCAACATCTTCCCTACCAACGACAACGTCTATACAATCATCCAAACCAAGTGCCTTAAAGGTAGGCATAATCTCTGCTTTTACACTACTTGTTGCAATGGCCATAGGTATATGTCGTTGTTTTAAAAACACCATTAAAGATTTAATCGTGTCAATCATAGGTAACATCGTACTTGTACGATGATGCTCTTCGTATATTTTCTCTTTATTTTCTGAACCTATTGCCTTAACTAAATAATCATGCAAATCAGTAGCTGCTCCACCAATAGATGCACGATAAAAATCGATGCTAATCGGATTGACGTTATAATTGACTAAGTGTTTATTAATGACATTAAACAAATGCTGTTCGGTATCTATTATGGTTCCGTCAAAATCAAATATGACTGCTCTATACATATGTCTTCTCCTCTATTCTTTCTCTTTCTAAAAGCTTAACATAGTCTGATAAGTACTTCATTTTATAACTCGTTTTATCTTTTTTTCGACCAATATTTAGCTAGTATAGGACCAGTAATATTATGTACAAAGCTAAATACAGCACCAGGAACAGCAGCTATCGGATTAAAATGTAATGTAGCTAATGATACTGCCAAACCAGAATTTTGCATACCTACTTCAATACTAACTGCTTTTTGATCTTGTCTATCTAATTTTAAAAGTCGCGCTAACCAATAACCGATTGTGTAACCTAACACGTTATGTAAAATAACTACTATGAAAATTAATAAACCCGTCGTCAAAATTTGACGCTTACTTCCTCCTACTACAATAGCTAAAATCAAAGATATAGCAATTACCGATATAATTGGCAATGCCGTAGAAGCTGTTTCAGCAATTCGACGATTGATAAGTTGTAATATAATACCAATTGTTATAGGAATTAAAACTACTTGAATAACTGACCATAACATACTCAAGAAAGATACTTCTAACCACTCATTCGCAAATAAATATATTAATGCTGGCGTAACTACGGGCGCTAGTAATGTAGAAACAGTTGTAATCGACACAGAAAGCGCAACATTGGCTTTCGCTAAATAACTCATTACATTACTTGATGTTCCTCCAGGACAACAACCAACTAATATCACACCTATAGCTATGTCCGGCGGTAAATGGAATGACTTAGCTATAATAAAAGCTAGTGTTGGCATAATACTAAATTGTAACAAGACACCTATAATGACTGCCTTAGGTGTTTGAAATACCATTTTGAAATCATTAGGCGTAATCGTTAAACCCATACCTAACATAACAATACCAAGTAAATAAGGTACCCATTTCCCTAATGTTGCTACATGTTGTGGAAAAATAAAACCTATAATTGCTGCAAGTAACATCCATACCAAGAAACTTTTCGTCGCAAATGCACTTAATCTTTGAAACAATAGTAACACTCCCCAGTTGATAATATTGAAAAATATTACCATAAGACGCTTAACGTTACAATAACTTTTCAGAAAATTGAGATAAATAAGTATTTTAACTAATCCACACTTACTTTATGATACGTTTTAAAAATTATTTAAACTTCATTCAAAAGTCTTAGTGAATAAAGAAAAAAAGCGTGGTAAAATCAACTTGAACAAAATTAAGTCACCTTTATACACACTTAAAGTGTATTTAAAGTTATGTATTCCTCGGGAGGTCCTCACATGTTAATTGATAAATTCGAAACATACATCATCAACATCGCTGGTTTGAATGACCGCGCCACTAGAAAAAAATTAAATAAATTATGCAAAAGTGTACAATTTTGCGATGCCTTGCAATATTCTATAAACAAGAAATTCAATCAATTTGTACTAGAAATCAGCTTACCCAAACAACAGTTACCATATTTTATTTCATTTTTAAGTTTTCATCAGTATAGTATTTACCAAGTGTTATTACCGAAGAAAATTAATGAACTACTTGATTCAGACAACTTATATCAATCTGCGAAACGCTTCGATATTAGTATCGATGGATTACAAGATGCATTTATCAAAGATAAAGTGATAGATATTATGAATATGTTCCAAAACCATACAGATATTACATATACATTAAATAAATCACATGCGCATATCATATGTACACCAGAAATATTTGCCAAAATATTGCATACGATTGCAACTAGAAATATTGATATTCTCTCTGCAAACTACAGATCTTCATCATTAAGTAAAGTTCGCATTTCATAATAAAAGACACATCAATACGATAATCATTTATAATGCTATCGTATATCGATGTGTCTTTTTTGAATTATTTTTCGTCTGATGATTGTTCTTCAACCAATTGTTCAAATGCCTCACGTACTTGTGGTACAGTCATACCTACAACAACTTGGATACTCTTACCACTTTTCACTAATCCGTGTGCCATTTGTTGATGTGTAAAGTAATCTGTATCTGCTACTTTATTCTCATCATAGACCGTTAGACGTAATCTAGTTGTACAATTCGTAACATCTTTAATGTTTTCTTTGCCACCTAATCCTTCTAAATAATATACAGCTTTATCTTCATATTCATTACCTGTAGACTTAGGTTTTGATGCTGAATCTTCACCTTTTTTATTTTTATAATCTTGTTTAGAGAATAACTTAACTTCTTCTTCCGTTTTCTTACGCCCAGGTAAAGGAATATCAAATTTCAAAATTAGGAATCTGAATAAGAAGAAATAAATTGCTACAAAGATTAAGCCAATAATAACTTGAGCAACATAAGTACCCCAATGTTCTTTACCTAATGGTAACCAGTTTGTTGAAATAAAGTCTAATAAGCCACCGCCCATATTACCTACAACACCAAAGGCATACATTAATGTATCCATAGATGCCGCTAAAACTGCGTGTAACACAAATAGGTATGGTGCGATGAATAAAAATGTAAATTCTAACGGTTCTGTAATGCCAACAACGACTGCTGTTAATGTAGCTGGAATAAGTAAAGCCGCTACTTTTTTGCGATTTTCTTTCGGTGTTGTTGCATACATTGCTAAAGCAATACCTAAACAACCAAATACTTTCCCATTACCTTGTAACATAAATCCATAAGGAAATTGTTCTTTTAAAGGTTTGCTGCTCTTAGCAAACTCATTTAAATGTTGTAACCACTCTGCTTTTAAACCATGGTTAACTACTACTGGACCAACTTCAATTGGTGCGTAAATAAAGTGATGTAACCCTGTTGGTATTAATACACGTTCCAAGAAGTGATACAACCAAACACCAATATATCCAGAAGCTATAATAAAGTGTTGCATTGAACCAATACCATGTTGAACTGTTGGCCAAATAACACATGTAATCGCTGCTAATGGTAACATAACAAAGAATGAAATTGTTACAACGAATGTTAAGCCTTGGAACACGCCGACCATTTCAGGAAGACGTTTACTATAATATCTATTATGAATCCATGTCACAATTGCCGAAATAATAATACCGCCAAGAATATTTGTATCTAAAGTAGCAATACCTGCTATCGATTTTAATCCGGGTACATTTTCAACACCTTTTTCCAAATTTGCGCCAAACGTATGTGGCCATTGCGTTAAAATAGCGTTAATAAATGTATTAAACATTAAGTATCCCATCAATGCTGCAAGTGCTGCATGACCAGGTGCTTTTTTAGCTAATGAAAGAGGTAATCCTACTACAAATACAACTTCCATATGCGTGAAAATAACCCAACCACCAGATTCTATTACTGACCAAAATTTAAACCAAAACGTATGCTGATCTGCTAAACTCCCCATGATTGTCGGATTTTTAAATAATGTCGCAAAGCCAAGTACTATCCCAAAAAAAGCAAACATTAATACCGGTACAATCATTGCACTACCGAAACGCTTTATCGCATTCATCTTCTTTTCCCTCCAAATCGTCTTTCCTTACATGGCATCTATTTAGATATTTTTATAAATAGATGACTTACTATTTAAATATAATATATAGTAAACGCTTACAAACCTACAACGACATTGACGTATTTTGAAAGTATTTTGTATAATCAGATTATCTTTTCATATAGTGAAAATTTTTTCACGACCGGTTATTACGCTTAGTTGAACAGCACTTGTACTTACCTCATATACTTAGTTGTTTAGTTATCAGGACTGTTATAAGTACAAACATACTAGTTGTTTATGTTTTTATAAAACAATCTTATACATATCGTCGCATTATAGTTTTAAATTGAGTATCATTGTTGAACTCGTCCTTTCAATACGCATCAAACCGCTTAGTTGTTTTCCAATTTTTTAATATTATCATCTTAAATTCACTGTAAAACTGATATACCCTACAATTAATTTTAAGGAGGTTGCATATGTTTTTAGATGAACACATTAATAGAAACTTTGACAAACTTAATGATAATGATCTACAAATTGCGCATTATATTAATACACATATTGACGAATGTAAAAATATGAAAATTCATGATCTAGCTCAATACACGCATGCCTCTAATGCTACAATTCACAGGTTCACTCGTAAATTAGGATTTGATGGTTATAGCGATTTTAAATCTTACTTAAAATTCGAAAGTAACAAAACACATCAACTTCCATCAAATTCTATTGATAGTTTTAAGCAAGAAATTGATAGTACATTCAACTATTTAGAACGTGTCGATTACCAATGTATCGCTCAAAAAATGCGTTTCGCATCAACGATATATTTATTCGGTACTGGGCGTGCACAGTTAAATGTAGCTTCAGAAGCACAACGCATTTTATTAACATTACATAATCATGTCATCGTACTGCATGATCAACACGAACTTAAAATGATTTTGAATAAAAGTGACGTGAATGATTTATTCTTTATAATTTCATTATCAGGTGAAACACATGAATTGTTAGAAGTAACAAACTTACTACAACTCAGACAAAAATACTTTATTTCAGTTACAACAATGAAAGATAATACGCTTGCTCAAAAAGCAAATTACAATGTTTATGTTTCTAGCAACACATTCTATCTGACTGATGGCACTGATTACTCTAGTTTCATTAGTTATCACATATTCTTTGAAACACTTGTTAGAAAATATAATGAATATTTGCAACATGGTGATATTTCAAATTAGAAAAAAGGAAGTTATGATTTAATGGCTGTGAGCCTATCATAACTTCCTTTTGTCATATTATTGTTGTGTTGATGTTTCAATTACATGATACATTTTATCGAACATTAATTCGAAGCCATGCACCATGGCATCATGATATTCTTTTTTCTTTTGTTTATACTCTAAATTAGTAAATCGTCTTTCTTTTTCAACTAATGAACGGTAATAAAACAACATTTGCGTACCACCTGTTTCACGTTCGAAAAACTCTACTTCAATGATATCTTGCTCTTCACTTAACCCAGGCATACCTATAGTCATTTTTATATATTCATCCATTACTAACGATTCATAAATACCTTCAATCACATTCACTTTACCGTTTCGTTGTTGATCAACAATACGATATTTTCCACCCTCTTTAACATCCGCTTCTATTTCTTTATTAGTTCTTGCTGATGTCATAAACCATTGCTTTAACAAATCTGTCTTTGTCCAAGCTTCGTATACTAATTCCGGTGAAAATTTATAAAGTTTTTCAATTTCGACTTCGACATGTTCATTTTCTACATTAAATTTTGCCACTGTTGTCCACCCACTTTCGCTCTTACTTTTATTTTAACGCATTTTAGCTCAGTTCCAAACATAGATGATTTTCAATTTTAAAAGATTGGCATTATACAGTGAGTACAACCTTATCTGTTAGTATAACAAGCCACCTTACTTGGCTACATCGATATGTTGTCAGGCATTAATGTTTCACTTCATGACTAGTATTCTTTTTTAATTTTGGAAAATTAAATATAATCGCTACAAGACCACATACGCCTAATAAAATTGGATAAATACTATAAGGGAACAACATCAATGGTGAGATTCCAGCAACGCCTGCTGCAGAAATAACTTGTGGACTATATGGCAAGAGCCCTTGGAAACAGCCACCAAAAATATCTAAAATACTTGCAGATTTTCTTGGATCTACTTCATATTCATCAGCAATATTTTTAGCTAATGGTCCTGACATGATAATTGAAATGGTATTATTTGCGGTAGCGATATCGGCTACACTTACTAAACTAGCAATACCAAGTTCAGCACCACGTTTTGATTTTACTTTTGAACGAACAAATTGTAATAACCATTGAATACCACCATTGTGTTGAATGATACCAACTAATCCACCAATTAATAGCGCAATCATCGCAATGTCTTCCATACTTATGATCCCTTTTGAAATAGCATCTAAAAGTCCCATCCATCCAAATGAACCATCCATTAAGCCTATGATACCAGCTAATAATGTGCCACCAATTAGTACAATAATCACATTGACACCTAATAATGCTAGCACTAATACTAATACGTAAGGGACAACTTTAATTAAATCATAATCATAATTTTTGGCATGATTTAAAGAAATACCATTTGTTAAGAAATACAAGATGACAATTGTTAAAATGGCTCCAGGCAATACAATTTTAAAATTGACTCTGAATTTATCTTTCATTTTTGTATGTTGTGTTCTCACAGCAGCAATTGTTGTATCTGAAATCATTGATAGGTTATCACCGAACATCGCACCTCCAACAACAGTTGCCATTGCCAAAGCAGTTGGTACATCTGTCGCTTGTGCAAATCCATAACCAACAGGTGCTATTGCAGCAACTGTACCTACTGACGTTCCCATAGATATCGACACAAACATACATATAACAAACAATCCTACAATAATTAAATTTTCAGGGATGAGTGATAGCCCTAAATTAACAGTCGACTTTACACCGCCCATTTTTTCAGCTGTATTTGAAAATGCACCTGCTAAAATAAAAATTAACATCATCAAAATAATATTTGAATGACCCGCACCTTTTGTAAATACTTCAACTTTTTTAGCAAATGATTCTTTTCTATTCATTAATAATGCCACGATAACCGTAATCGTAATCGCAACATTTAAAGGCATAGAAGTAAAATCACCAGTGATAATACCTACGCCTAAAAACAACGCCACAAATAATAACAAGGGGAATAATGCCCAAGCATTGCTCTTTTTATGTTCTTCCATCCTTTTTACCTGCTTTCCAATTAAAAATACCTCTTTCTCACAAAATGAAGAAAGAGGTTTTCATGTACTTTACCTGCTTATCTTCAAACCTTTACGGTTACTGGAATTGGCACATTCGAAATGTTGCCGAGGCTTCATAGGGCCAGTCCCTCCACCTCTCTAGATAAGTGATTCTTATTTACGTTTACGTTACAAGATAATCCTTAGTACGTCAATCATAAATTAATTAGAAGTCGTATAAAATTTTTCATATACAATCATTCCGATTGTAATAATAATTAAAATAATAATGCAAATCACAAGTAAGAGCCACCATTTGAGCATTAATGCAATTAAAATAAGCATGATAGATAAACTTACTAATGTTATCGATATAATTTTAAATTGCTGAACACGTTGCTTGGAGATGACTTTCAACTGTTTGTTTAATAAATGCGTATTTCTTAAACTAATCCCCAATACACTTTCTAGTATTTGAATCGATACGATACTTATTGCAAATATAATAGTTGGTAAAACATCATAGCCCCCTATAGTTAATGGATAAATTACAAATCCAACATATAGTAATCCCGAGACAAAGGCTAATAAGTATGCGACGTATTTGTTAAACTTAATTATATTCTTTTTAATATTTTGATGGGTAAACCATACATTCATAATAATCGCAACTGCTACAAATAATGTGAATACTATATATAATGGTAATTTTTGTTCAGGAAAAGCAGTAATTACTCCTAAGGCTAATGCTATAATCATAAATAATATAACTCTAGATATTATTAAAACCATAATAACAACCCCTTTACTTTCGATTCATCAAATTTAAAGTGAGCATCATATCTAAGTATAGTATCTCTATATCGTTTACATTATCGTAACATATTACTACTTTGACATTTAATATAAAACTTATCATTTTTTGTTCGTTTTAGTCTTTCATTTTTCCTATAATCTTTTATACACTGCAATCAACACCTTTGAATTCCAAGTTCTACTGCAGAGCCTATAGCGAGCATTAACTTTCAAATTACAATCTATACTATATATAGGACATCAAAAAAGTCGATAAAGACCCATATCTTTACCGACTTAAAATTACAATTATTAATTGCATCTGTTTTCATTATCTATGATACCTTTACAATTACAAACCTAATCTATTTGCACACCACCAGTCACACCAAACACTTGACCAGTAGTGTAACTTGATTCTTCTGAGGCTAACAATACATACGTACCAGATAATTCGACAGGTTGACCTGCACGACCTAGTGGTGTTTTTTGTCCAAATGTAGGTATTTTACTTTGAGGCTGACCCCCTGAAATTTGTAACGGTGACCAAAATGGCCCTGGCGCCACACAATTCACTCTAATACCTTTAGGTCCAAGTTCTTCTGAAAAGCTTTTCGTTAATGAAATAATAGCTGCTTTTGAAGCGGCATAATCATGAAGTATAGGACTTGGATTATAACCTTGTACAGATGACGTCGTAGTAATCGATGCACCTGGTTTTAAGTACTCTAGTGCTTTTTGAATCGTCCAAAATACCGGATAGACATTCGTTTCAAATGTTTCAGAAAATGCATCTGTTGTAAAACCTTGAATATCATCATGGTATTGCTGATGTCCAGCGACTAGTGTCACATTATCTAAACCACCTAATTCTCTATATGCTTGTTCTACTAGTTCATAATTAAATTGTTCATCCCTTAAATCTCCAGGAATTAACACAGCTTTTTGTCCACTTTCTTCAATCACTTGACGTACTTCTTGCGCATCTTGTTCTTCACTCGGAAGATAACTAATAGCTACATCAGCACCTTCTTTGGCATAAGCTATCGCTACTGCCCGTCCAATTGCTGAGTCGCCACCTGTGACTAACATTTTATAACCTTGTAAACGTTGATGACCTTGATATGATGTTTCTCCACAATCAGGTGCTGGCGTCATTTCAGATTGTAAACCCGGTACTTCTTGTTCCTGCTTTTCGTAATCTGTTGTTTTAAATTTTGTTCTAGGATCTTGAGCTGCCATCTTTTAACATCTCCTCATTTGGTTAATAGTTATTAATTACCCAACCTTGCCTAGAAGTTAATCATCATTTTCACTAAAAATCACTTTCTCCTTCACAAATGAATCACAGTTACTGTTACAATAATCTTTTTACAAATTCAACGAAGTATTCTGGTACTTTTTCTAAAATTACTTCATCAGGGTCATATTTAGGATGATGCAAATCGTATTCACTATTCGAACCTATCAAAGCAAAGACGCTTGGATAATATTTACTATATCCTGAAAAATCTTCACCGATTGTCAACGGTTGATTCATCATTTCCACTTTATATCCAACCTGCTGCGCTACTTCTATAGCTTTATGTGTTAAAGTTTCATCATTAATAACAGCACCTGGTAGTTTTGTATAATTTAAATTAATTGTCATATTGTACGCTTTACCTAGACCATCCGCAATATCATGTAATCGTTGTTCTATAAGTTCACGCACCTCAGGATCAAAACTACGTACCGTACCTTGTACGTATGCATGATCTGCAATAACATTCCAAGTATTACCACAAGATACTTGTCCGATTGTTACCACTGCTTCATCAAATGCAGATAGATTTCTGCTAACTATGGATTGAATACTATTAATCAGTTGGGCCAGTACAATAACAGGATCATTACATTGTTCTGGTTTAGCAGCATGACCTCCAATACCTTTAATATGAAACTCAAAACGATCAACTGCTGATGTAATCGCACCAGTTTTGATTGCAAATGTATCTGTAGGGTGTGAAGGATTATTATGAAATCCTAAGACTGCTTGCACATCATCTAATACGTGCGTCTCAATAATTTTAAATGCACCATAACCTAATTCCTCAGCTGGTTGAAAAATAAATTTAACACGTCCATTAAGTGCATCCTCAATGTCTTTTAATTTAATAGCAGCCGCTAGTACACTAGCCATATGAATGTCATGACCACATGCATGCATAACGCCTTCATTTTCAGATTTAAAGTCTTGATTTACCAGCTCTTGAATAGGCAGTGCATCAATATCGGCTCTTATAGCTACACAACTTGAACCTTGACCAATTTCAGCAACAAGCCCAGTTTTAAGCGGTAAATCTAACACCGTAATATGATGTTCAGTTAAAATATCCTTAATTTTTTGAGTTGTATTAAACTCCTGTTCCGACAATTCTGGATGTTGGTGAAAGTATCTTCGCCATTCAATAACACGATTATTAGCTCCCATCATCAATTCACTCCCTTAATGATTAAAAATATATGTTTATCATAGTCTTCATTTGTTTGATTATTAAGCGATAGTTTTATTTACTTAAAATTCCCTATAATATGCAACTATTATTATCATCGTATCATTATTGTCAAATTATTCTTACAATTTCTAAATTTGCATCACTATAAAAACAACACAAAAAAGCTCTAAACATCAAATCTTATCAATGCTTAGAGCTTTATATTTATTTATGATTTAAAAGATAACGTGTTATCTACAATAACTTTACCGTCTTTGATTACTTTTTCAGCGTGATTAATACCAAAATGATACGGAATATATTCATGGTTTGGCGCATCCCAAATAACTAAATTAGCCTTATCACCTTTATTGATAGTACCCGCGTCAAGGTCTATTGCTTTAGCAGCATTGACTGTTACAGCATTCCATACTTCACTAGGTGAAAGCTTTAATTTTAATGCTGCAATGGCCATAACAAGTTGCAAGTTATTCGTTACACTGCTGCCTGGATTATAATCAGTAGCTAGTGCGATGGCACCATTATTGTCAAGCATGCCTCTTGCATCTGCGTAATCTTCTTTACCTAAATAGAACGTCGTTGCAGGTAAGAGGACAGCTACAGTATCACTGTTCCGCAATTTTTCTTTACCTATGTCACTCGAAGCTACTAAGTGATCAGCTGATATCGCTTGCTCATCAATAGCTAATTCTAATCCACCTAACGGATCAATTTCATCAGCATGGATTTTCACTTTAAAGCCTGCTTCTTTCGCTTTGTCCATATAGTATTTTGACTGCTCTATTGTAAACACACCTGTTTCACAAAAAATATCTGCAAAGTCTGCATATTGTTTTACTTCTGGAAGTAAGTCAATCATCTCTTCTAAAAATGCTTCATTTGACTCTGCTTCCTTTGGTACAGCATGTGGTCCTAAGAATGTATGCTTCATATCTAAGTTATATTTCTCTGCTAAGCGATTAGAAACTTTCAATTGTTTCAGTTCATTTTCTTTATCTAAGCCATAACCGCTCTTACTTTCAACTGCAAGCACACCGTGTTTAATCATAGTTAGCAAGTCATGCTCTGCTTTTTTAAATAAATCATCTTCAGAAGTCTCTCTAGTAGCTTTAACTGTTGATAAAATACCGCCACCCATTTCCAATATTTCCAAGTAAGACTTACCTTGACGTTTTAATGACATCTCATGTTCTCTAGAACCACCAAATGTTAAATGTGTATGTGCATCTACTAATGCTGGGGACACTACCTTCCCACTAGCATCAATCGTTTCAGTCGCATCATAGTCATTTGTATGTGGTCCCGCATAAACAATCTTTCCATTTTTAATAACAACTGTGCCATTTTTTACAACGTTTAAATCATTTAATTCTTTACCCTTCAATGGTTTATCTGTTGATTTTGGCAAAACCAATTCTGCTATATGATTTATTATTAAATCATTCATTATTTATCACCTGCTTCATCAATCATTGGAATATGAATACCTTTTTCCTTAGCTGTTTGAATCGCAATATCATAACCTGCATCAACATGTCGAGCAACACCCATACCTGGATCAGTAGTAAGTACACGTCCTAGCCTTCTTTCAGCACGTTCTGTACCATCAGCAACAACAACCATACCGGCATGTAATGAATAACCCATTCCAACACCACCACCATGATGGAATGAAATCCATGAACCACCTGCTGCTGTGTTGATTAAAGCATTCAATACTGCCCAATCCCCAACTGCATCACTGCCATCTTTCATGCTTTCAGTTTCACGGTTTGGACTCGCAACTGACCCTGCATCCAAATGATCTCGTCCAATAACAATTGGTGCTGAAATTTCACCGTCACGTACAAGTCTATTTAATGCTAAACCCATTTTCGCTCTTTCACCATAGCCTAACCAAGCTATACGAGATGGTAGACCTTGATATGCAATTTTTTCTTCAGCCAAATCTAACCATCTTAATAGTTTTTCATTTTCTGGGAAAAGTTTACGCATTTCTTCATCGGCACGTTCAATATCTTTTGGATCACCACTTAACGCAGCAAATCGGAATGGCCCTTTACCTTCACAGAATAATGGTCTAATGTAAGCTGGTACAAATCCTGGGAAATCAAAAGCATTTTCTACACCATTATTGTATGCCACTTGACGAATATTATTTCCATAATCAAATGCTACAGCTCCTCGTTTTTGGAATTCTAGCATTAATTCAACATGTTTTGCCATTGATGCTTGAGAAAGTTCCACGTATTTTTTAGGGTCTTTTTCACGTAATTCTTTCGCTTCTGCTACAGAGTAACCTTGTGGCACATATCCATTTAATGGGTCGTGAGCACTTGTTTGGTCTGTAATAATATCAATTTTGAATCCTTTATCTAAAATCGCTTGATGAATATCTACTGCATTGCCAACCAATCCAATGGATAGTCCTTCGCCACGTTCTTTCGCTTCTTGCGCTAATTTTAATGCTTCATCTAAATCTGCTGTTTTAACATCACAGTACTTCGTATCAATTCGTTTATCAACACGTGTTTCATCAACATCAACACAAATTGCAACACCATGATTCATTGTAATTGCAAGTGGTTGTGCACCACCCATACCACCTAAACCAGCTGTCAATGTTACTGTACCTGCTAAATCTCCATTAAAATGTTGATTACCTAACTCTGCAAATGTCTCATAAGTACCTTGCACAATTCCTTGAGAACCAATATAAATCCAACTACCAGCTGTCATTTGTCCATACATGATTAAGCCCTTTTTATCTAATTCATTAAAGTGATCCCAGTTTGCCCATTCTGGTACTAATACTGAGTTTGAAATTAGCACACGCGGTGCCTCTTCATGCGTTTTAAATACAGCAACTGGTTTCCCAGATTGTACTAACATCGTTTCATCAGCTTCTAGTTCACGTAACGTTTTTTCAATTGCTTCAAATGATTCCCAGTTACGTGCAGCTTTACCAATGCCGCCATAAACCACTAAATCTTCAGGTCTTTCAGCAACTTCTGGATCTAAATTGTTATATAACATTCGAAGAACTGCTTCTTGTTCCCAACCTTTACATTCAATACTCAAACCTTTTTTTGCTTGAATTTTTCTCATAAAATTCGCTCCTGTTCATTTTAGAAGTTTGCTCATCAGAATAAAGCGCTTACATATTTATCCTCAATATCCATTATATTATGTTAAAATATAACCAACAAATATAAATAAACTAATTATTCATAGCTTAAATCTATAAATAAAGGGGCATAATCACATGAAAATTATTCAATTAGAATACTTCTTAGCTATCGTAAAATACAACAGTTTTACAAAAGCTGCTCAATTTTTACATATTAGCCAACCATCTTTAACTGCAACAATTAAAAAGATGGAAGCAGATTTAGGTTATGACTTATTTACGCGGTCAACCAAAGATATCAAAATTACTGAAAAAGGCATTCAATTTTACCGCTATGCAAGCGAATTGGTTCAACAATATCGTTCTACAATGGAAAAAATGTACGATTTAAGCGTTACGTCAGAACCAAGAATTAAGATTGGAACTCTAGAATCTACCAATCAATGGATTGCTAATTTAATCCGCAAACATCACTCAGATTATCCAGAACAACAGTACCGCTTATATGAAATACATGATAAATATCAATCTATTGAATGTTTATTAAACTTCGATATACATTTGGCTTTAACAAATGAAAAAGTTACCCATGAAGATATAACATCAATTCCATTATATGAAGAGTCTTATATTGTTTTAGCACCTAGAGAGACATTCAATAATCAAAGTTGGGTTGATGTTGAAGACCTGCCACTCATTTTGCCAAATAAAAATTCACAAGTACGAAAACACTTAGATGATTATTTTAACAGAAGAAATATTCGACCAAATGTCGTTGTAGAGACAGATCGATTCGAATCAGCAGTAGGATTTGTTCATCTTGGCTTAGGTTACGCAATCATACCAAGATTTTATTACCAATCATTTAACACCTCTAATTTAGAATACAAAAAAATCCGCCCTAATTTAGGACGGAAAATATATATTAATTACCATAAAAAGCGCAAACACTCCGAACAAGTCCATACTTTCGTTCAACAGTGCCAAGAATATTTAGGAGGCCTTTTAGAGGCTCTTTAACTTAAGTTATTAGAGCCTCTTATGCAGTTGCGCAGATCATCATATAAAAATTAATGACGTCATTTTAAAATCGATACAAAAATAATTTATTATAAAAATTCTAAGAAAGAAGTGAACCAGATGTTAAAATCTATTAATCATATATGCTTTTCAGTCAGAAATTTAAACGATTCAATACATTTTTATGAAGATGTTTTACTTGGGAAATTGCTATTGACTGGTAAAAAAACTGCTTATTTTAAACTTGCAGGCCTATGGATTGCTTTAAATGAAGAAAAAGATATACCACGTAATGAAATTCACTTTTCATATACACATATAGCTTTCACTATAGATGACAGCGAATTTAATTATTGGCATCAGAGGTTAAAAGATAATAACGTGAATATTTTAGAAGGAAGAGTTAGAGATATTAGAGATAGACAATCAATTTACTTTACTGACCCTGATGGTCATAAGCTAGAATTACATACTGGCACACTTGAGAACAGATTAAATTATTATAAAGAGGCTAAACCACATATGACATTTTACAAATAAGTCGTCATTATAAAAAGCCCTCTTGAATTCCGTCAAAATTTTAATTAATTATTATATAATAAGAGAACTTTTCAACAATACAGTTTGTTATTTTTGCTATTTCAAACAACAAAAATCAGCAGTAAGATGACTTCAACTTAAGAGTCTTCTTACTGCTATAATTTTTCAAATATAATAATGATTATTTTCTTTCTATTACGAAATCCTCACATTCTGCACTGCAATGCAAATTTCGTCACATATAAATATTTTTAATTATTTTAAAAAGTGATGCACTAAATTAGCAACAAGCTTTGCAGTTCTATTGTCTGCATCATATGTCGGATTCATTTCTGCAATACTAATAGAACTCACCTTCTCACTAGGAATAATTCGTTTTGCCAATTCAAAGACCGTATGCGGGTATAAACCTAACACTGCCGGAGCACTTACCCCTGGTGCAAATGCACTATCAATGACATCCATACAAATTGTAAACATAATGACGTCATGTTCATGCACAAAACGCTCAATCATATCTTTAATAGGTGGCGACACATGATTTAATAATTCATCAGCAAAGACATAATCAATCTTCTTCTCTTTAGCGTAATCAAATAAACTTTGTGTATTACCACCTTGAGCTATACCAAGAACTAAATAATCAGTATTGTCGTCTTCTTCTAAAATTTGTCTAAAACTCGTACCAGATGTTGATTCTTGTTCAGCACGAGTATCAAAATGCGCATCAATATTAATCACACCGATTGACTGTGTTGGATAAACTTTACGCGTAGCTAAATATTGTGCATAAGCAATATCATGTCCACCACCTAATAAAAATGTTTGCCTATGATTAACAATTGATTTTGCTGCAAGTGTCGCAAATTCCTTTTGTGTATCAATGAGCGCGTCGTGATCATGATAAACATTTCCATAATCGACTAAAGTTTCACATTGATTCAAATCTGGCAATCCAGCAAATGCATGTTTAATCGCATCCGGTCCTTCTTTTGCACCAATACGCCCCTTATTCAAAGCAACACCTTCATCAACGGCATAACCTAACATTCCTACACCAGATGGCGATGTCTTTTTTTCCACTACTGACAAATCTTGAAACGTTACTGTTTGAAAATGTCTAAATTTTTTCGGGTCTGATTCACTATCTAATCTTCCAGTCCATAAATTTGGTTCACCTAGCTTGTACACAGCGTTTCCCCCTCTTATTCAAGTGGCATTTTAATAGTTCAAGTATAACGTAATTTAAATTTTGAATTCAATTCATAGTCAAATTCAAATGTTTATTTACCTATCTAAATAAT
Source organism: Staphylococcus argenteus (assembly GCF_000236925.1). NCBI lineage: Bacteria > Bacillati > Bacillota > Bacilli > Caryophanales > Staphylococcaceae > Staphylococcus > Staphylococcus argenteus. Next base: position 2,336,038 of record NC_016941.1, read on the forward strand.
CTTTACCCCTATTTTCCACACATTAACGGATACTTTCCCGATTAATATTAATAAAATACGTCAAGACTATTACATTTTCATTAATATTGACATAGACAATTTATCTCTTGGCTTGTAATATGTATAATTGTTACTAAAAGATATTTTGCTTGTTACCTAATGGAGGTTACATATAATGAAAAACAATAAAATTTCTGGTTTTCAATGGGCAATGACGATTTTCGTCTTCTTTGTCATTACAATGGCTCTATCCATTATGCTTAGAGATTTCCAGTCTAGAATTGGTGTCAAACACTTTATATTTGAAGTTACTGATTTAGCACCTTTGATTGCTGCAATCATTTGTATACTCGTTTTCAAATATAAAAAAGTTCAACTTGCTGGTTTAAAGTTCACAATAAGTTTAAAAGTTATTGAGCGTATTTTATTAGCTTTAATTCTACCTTTAATTATTTTGATTATTGGAATGTATAGCTTTAATACATTTGCTGATAGCTTTATCTTATTACAGTCAACAGATTTATCGGTGCCTATTACACATATACTAATCGGTCATATATTGATGGCCTTTGTAGTAGAATTTGGTTTCCGTTCATACTTACAAAATATTGTTGAAACGAAAATGAACACATTCTTTGCAAGTATCGTTGTTGGTTTAATTTATTCTGTTTTCTCAGCAAACACAACATATGGTACAGAATTTGCAGCCTATAATTTCCTATATACGTTTTCATTCTCAATGATACTTGGTGAATTAATAAGAGCTACAAAAGGACGTACAATTTACATTGCAACTACATTCCATGCTTCTATGACATTTGGACTTGTTTTCTTGTTTAGTGAAGAAATTGGCGATTTATTTTCAATCAAAGTCATTGCAATTTCAACAGCAATCGTTGCGGTAGCATATATTGGATTAAGTTTAATTATCCGAGGCATTGCATACTTAACAACGAAACGAAGTCTTGATGAAGTTGAACCTAATAATTATTTAGACCACGTCAATGATGACTCAGAATCAGAAGACGCAAAAGACGACAAAGCTACTACTCAAGATCACAAAGCAGAAAAAGCAGCAACTGCGGGTGCAGTAACTGCAACAACAGCTGGCATTGCTAAACACGATAATGTAACTACATCAGACGAAGAAGCAAATGTGCATCAAGAGAATAATCCAACATCAGAAGTAGATCAGTCAGAAAATCAATCTGTAGCAACTCAAGATGCGGAAAGTGTAATCGTTCCAGAAGCAACTGAATCTACAGATCAAGACCCAAATATCCAAACTGAAGTTGATACAAACAATGCAAATGATGATAAAAATCAATCATTGAAAGAACCTTCAACTTATAAAGATGATCGACGTTCATCAGTTGTAATCGATGCAGAAAAACATATCGAAAAGACTGAAGAACAATCATCAGACACAAACAAATAATAACAAAGCGCTTGCTAAATCATCACTAAAATAGATGCTAGCAAGCGCTTTTTATATATTATTTTTCTAAAATTTTTACACCATCTTGAGTACCTACAATAACTTGATCTGCCATATCTAAGAAATAACCTGTCTCAAATACACCAGTCAGATGAATTAAATATTCATGGAATTGATATGGGTCAATACCTTCTGGAAGTTGGCAGTCTAAAATATAGTTGCCATTATCTGTTATAAAAGCGACATCTTCATTTACACGACGTTCTACTCTAATATCAGCATATGATTCAATTTTACGCAAAATATGATACCAATTAAATTTGTCAACTTCTACTGGCAACTTAAAAGTTTCTCCTAAATATCTTACTATTTTAGTTTCATCAACAACAACAACAAAGCGTGACGCCATTTCATCGATAACTTTTTCTCTAAACAAAGCACCACCGCCACCTTTAATAATATTTAAAGACGGATCCACTTCATCAGCGCCATCAATTGCTAAATCAATATGATCTACATCATTAATTTCACATATCTTAATACCTAATTCTTTAGCTAAAAATGCAATTTTATTTGAAGTACAAACACCAGTAATATTATAACCTCGATTTTTAATTAGTTCTGCTATTTTCGGCAAAAGTAATTCCATCGTACTTCCTGTACCAATTCCAAGTACCATATCACCATTGATTTGGCTTAAAACATCTTCCAACGTCATCAACTTAAGTGCTTTGACATCTTTCATGCGGGTAGCCTCCCATAATTCTGTAATCTATTCAATTAATATTTTACATGACCAGTATAAATTAACATACCCTTATTTCTAACATTTTTTAAAACAATTCAATCAACATTCGTATAAAAACAAAGATTTTATAGTACAATATATTTTAAACTTTACTCTAAGGAGAATGACATGATAGCAATTCGTGCAATATCGACTGGGAAAATACAAGATTTACCCTATAGCACTAAAAGACCCATGCGCTCAGCTTTAGATAAAACCGCAATTAAAGAACGAACTTGGTTATCAACAATAGGTTTTGCAGGTGATGAGCAAGCATATAAAGACCATGGAGGTCCTCATAAAGCTGTTTGTGGATTTAGTAAGCATAACTATAATATGTACCTTGATGACATTATTGAATTACCTACACATGCTATGTTTGGAGAAAATTTAACATTTGAAAATTTAGACGAAGCTGATGTTTTCTTCGGCAATCAATACCAATTAGGAGAAGCAGTCATCGAAGTTTCCGAAATTCGAGAACCTTGTTGGAAAATACAAGCAAAGTATAATATCCCTGATTTAGTGAAGCGCATGTCTACTTCTGGAAAAACAGGCTTCTATTTTCGTGTCTTAAAGCAAGGTTATGTTGCACCAAATGATCAACTACATTTAATTAAAGAGGCACCAATTGAACATCGTATGTCAATTAAACAACTGAATCACTTATACTATAACGACAGACAAAACGAAACACTACTTTTACAAGCGCTCAATAATCCTTATTTATCACCTGCACGCCGCGAAAAGCTTCAAAAAATGTATGATAGAACATTAAAATAACTAGTTATAAAATTGTTTTACAGTCAAATAAACATGAAAAAAAGGAATCAACATCGACATTAAATGATAGTTCATTAGCAATGCTGCCATTTTAAATATCACCATGTCGTTGCGTTGATTCCTATTTCTATATAAAGTATTCCATTTATATGAACGCACCTAAAAATTTCACTGCCGTTAGACTTCAAATAACTATGTTGCAAACGACTAGTTCAAACTTCAATTGAAGCTATCAGACACCCAACAAGCACTTTTTATTCATTATCAACTTTTTCTTGGATGCGGAAACTAGTTGTCGAATTAAATACTACGCCAGCTTTTAAAATGGATGGGGCCGTGTCACCATATAAATTAATATCATTTGGTAAAAATTGTGTTTCCAACGTAAAGCCAGAGTGTGGTTTATAAATATTAAATGAACTTTCCCATTCATCAGGTTGATTAAAAGTAAAAAATACAACATGTGGCATATCTGTATCTACTTCTAATGAAAATTCATGATTTTCAACAAACATCTTATGTTCACCAACTGTAAATGGATGATCTAACCCACCAAAATTTGTCATCTGTTCACTTAGTTGTGGGTGTTGCGACGTAAAAATATCACTTAACTTGATTTTATTATGTTCAAATACCTCGTGTAAATCGAGAACTTCACCAGTAACAATGTTTCTGTTATCTAATAAATACATATCCAACTGCTTACTAGAAATACGATGATTATCAACGACATTATTATCTCTATTCAAATTAAAATACACATGATTTGTTGGACTAAATAACGTATCTTCTGTAGCTACTGCTTCATATTCAATAGACCATTGATGATCGGCATCATAAATATGTGTAATCGTTACATTTACATCACCTGGGAAATGATCATCTGCTGATTTCAACACAGTTTTAAAAATCACTTTAATTTGAGCAATTTCATTTCTAATTTCATAATCAAACAACTTATTGTCCAAACCATGACGTCCACCATGCAAATGATGTACGCCGTTGTTTTGCTCTAAATGATATTCTTTACTATTCAACTGGAATTTAGCATTGTCAATTCTCCCGCTATATCTACCAATTGAAGCACCAAATTTAAATGGATTATTGTGATAGAATTCATCTGCTTCAACAACATTCCCCAAAACAATATTATTATCATGATATTTCCAAGATACTACTCTCGCTCCATAATTCGTAAAAATAATTTTAGTTTCATCATTATCAATTTTGATTAAATCTACACCATGTCTTTGATGTTCAACTTCAACTATCATTTTTACTTCTCCCTTCTAACCACACGTGTTTAAGCTCTGCTGGGTAGCAACATTACTAAAACACCTACAATACAAATGATTGCACCTATAATGTCATACTTATCTGGCATTTGTTTATCAACAATCATTGCGAAAATTAAACTCATAATAATAAACACGCCACCATATGCAGCATAGACTCTACCGAATGTCGGATATGATTGAAATGTTGCAATAACGCCATATAACATTAAAATCACGCCACCTATTAGACCAAACAGTGATGACTGTCCTTCCCTAAGCCACAGCCAAATAAGGTATCCCCCACCTATTTCACATATTCCTGCTAATAAAAATATAAAAATCGGATATAACATTACATCACTCCATCATGTTGTTCCAAAAGACATTCAATCAATTGTATTTTATTCATTAATAAAAATTATTACTTCACATTCCCATTTAAAAAGTTCGTTTTCACATACATATTGTACACTTTTTTAGGCATTATTCTATAGATAAATACAAAAAATAAGAGTAACACGCTTACATCATCGAATAATACGAAAAATATGTGTCACTCTTACTATCTTTTATTGTTTGAATACACGTCTAAATGTTTTGAATAGTCCACGTTCAAATGTCAGCACTGAATCTTTATATGTTTTAATTGCCATCCACAATAAGACTACTACCATTGCAATTGAGATTAAAGAACTTATAATTACTTCATTTATTTGAAGCGCTGACGTTTGGGCACGTACAACTAATTGAAACGGCGCAAAGAATGGAATATAACTAGTGATTATAGCAAGTTTCCCATCAGGATCATTAATTGTAAATAACGCAATATAAAATGCAATCATTCCTATTAATGTCATTGGCATTAAAGATTGATTCAGGTCTTCAATTCTAGATGTCAATGACCCAAGAATTGCTGCTAATAAGACAAACGCCATGATTCCAACGATACTACTTATAATTCCGACAATAATAATTTGCCAAGATAATTGATTCATTTCAACGTTAAAACCTTTAAGTAAGTCTTTTAAATCAAATGCATAAATACATATAACTGCCATTAATACAATTAAAATAATCTGAGTCACTGCGACTGCAATCACACCTAAAATTTTAGCAAAGATATGCCGAACTGGAGAAATACTAGTAATAATCATTTCAATCACGCGTGATGTCTTCTCACTAGCAATTTCCATTGCTATTTGAGATGCATAATTCAAAATAATAAAGAACATTAAAAAGATAATGCCATATGCCAATGCATAGTTAAAAATCTTTTGTCCTTCAGAAACTTTATCAACTTCATCTTTAGAAACAATTTTATTGTTAACTTTACTTTGTGCTTGTAATTTTTGTAAGTCTTGCTTATTAATATTTAATTCTGTAGCAACAAAGTTCGTTTGAATTGTTGTTAATAAAGCAGTCACTTTTTGCGTATCCTCTTTACTTACACGTTTCTCACTTATAATGGTCGCTTGCAATGTGTTATCTTTATTCAGATTGATTACATAAGCTTTATCGAGTTTATGATTTTTCACTTGTTTTTCAGCATCATCTTTAGAGACTTTCGTATATTTAGCATCACTTTGAAACGCTTTTCCCTGCTGCTTAAATGCGTTATAAATTTGTTCATTCGGTGCTGCCACACCAATTTTATCTGGTCCATCATCAAACATATTTATAATCTTATCGATATTTGAAAGACCAATCATTAATACTGCAATGATAATCATAAAAATAATAAATGATTTTGCTTTAATTTTATTAATGTAAGTCAAACTGAATGTCGCCCAAAACTTATTCATCCTTGCCACCTACTTTCGCAATGAATATATCTTGCAATGATGGTTCTACAACTTGGAATCGTTTAACATAACCTTGTTGTGTTACAACTTGATAAATATTTTTTGCCACCGCTTCATCTTCAATTGTTAAACGTATGCCTTGCTTAATACTTTCACTTTGAATGATGCCATCTATTTGCGATAAATCTGGTATAGGTGCTTCTGATTCAATTACAACTTTTTGGTATCCATTCGATGAACGTACATGCTGAATATCACCTGACACAATTAATTTACCTTTATCTAAAATACATACGTCATCACATAATTCTTCAACATGTTCCATACGATGTGAACTATAAACAATCGTACTTCCCCAATCATTTAAATCTTTAACTGCTTCTTTTAACAGTTCAACATTGACGGGATCTAAACCACTAAATGGTTCATCTAAAATGAGTAATTCTGGTTTATGTAACATACTTGCTAAAAGTTGAATCTTTTGTTGATTTCCTTTCGACAAACTATCGATACGCTTTTTGCGATTTTCAGTTATGTCAAATCGGTCAAGCCAATAAGTCATTTGACTTTGAATATCTTTCTTTGACATCCCTTTCAAAGTTGCTAAATATTTTAATTCATCTTCGACTGTCATTTTAGCATGTAAGCCACGTTCTTCCGGTAAATAACCGATACGATTATACATCGTTTTATCTAATTTTTTACCATTATATGTAATGTGTCCTTCTGTTGGTTCACTTAAGCCTAAAATCATACGAAATGTCGTTGTTTTACCTGCACCATTTCTTCCTAGAAAGCCTAACATTTTGCCTGATTCTAACTCTAATGAAATATCATTTACTGCCGTCATCTTACCAAAACGTTTTGTAACATGTTCAATTACAAGTCCCATCTTTTGCCTCCTCAAATAATATCTATTTATCTTAATATAACATTTCTATACACTTTACATGCAATATTTTTTAAATTTTCAAGGTTGGAAAATGACTCATATTTACTTCATGGCATATTTAGAGTCATTAATGTTTGGAAAACTCTTTTCATTGTTCTAATGCTTCATTTGCAAAAAAATATCCCAGCAACAATCTGCTGAGATATTTATATCATTAAAATTGATTATCTGTTTCTTCCGGTGTTTTCGGTGTTTCTAATGTTCCAGCTACTTCTGGTTGTTTTTTAATTGTAGATGGGTATTTTGGGCTTTCGCCATATTTATTTGCCGGCTTACTGTCAAAGCATAGGAACACTATCATTGTAACTGAAAGTCCAAAACAAACAAGATAAAGAAGTACTAACAAAATTAAAATTCCAATTGGCATATACATTAAATCATTATCATAATATGAATCGATACACTGCACTACTATAGAGAATACAATACCATATGCAAACATTATAATTGGTAATACCATTGTTCTTGATATATCATGAAATCTTCGAACGCTTAATGCCAAATTTGGAATAATCGTTGCTAATAAATAGGCAAACATATATATAACTGTAAGTATTAATATCATCACACCAAACATAGATAATACTTCAGCATTTGTTTCCTCACCTATACCCACAAATACTATTCCCATAAGCATCACGAAGAAAGCAGGAAGTAAAAATATTAAATGCCACAGCGTCATATACCAATATTCACTTCGTCTTGATCTTCCCGTAAAATTAACATAATTTTTCCAAAATAATACAAATGATTTCATAAAACCTACTTGAGGTAATTGTTCCATTGCGTTTTCTCCCTTTCATTAATCATATTTATATTTTTAATCATTATTCCTGTTATGAAGTGTTTGATTCATTAACTAGCCAATTCTCTTCAACAACCTCCAACATACACAAAGCACATAGTTAAAGCTGAGTCTTTTATATCACTATTTCAAAAAACAAATTCACTAATTGTGTCAATCTCTGTTTTACCCTATTTGAAAGTAAATACAAGGTTATTTATACTAATAACAAACTATGATTAACTAGATACATTGAAATTTGACATTATATTTGTTGTTTTAATATCAGCATCAAAGTAAATACTTAATATTTTTATAATTCTTAACAATACTAGTTTAACAAACAATTACCACAATAAAAATATGTTTTTCATTTTTATTTAAATTAATCATATAATTGCCAAGGAGAATAATATGGATTTTGTTAATAATGATACGAGAAAAATTGCCAAAAACCTTTTAGGTGTTAAAGTAATTTATCAAGATGAGGCACAAACTTATACAGGCTACATCGTGGAAACGGAAGCATACTTAGGATTTGATGATCTTGCAGCTCATGGTTTTAGTGGTAAAGTAACACCAAAAGTGACATCTCTATATAAGCGTGGCGGTACAATTTATGCACATGTCATGCATACACATTTACTCATTAATTTTGTAACTAAATCTGAAGGCATACCAGAAGGTGTACTCATCCGTGCTATTGAACCAGAAGACGGTTTATCCGCTATGTTCCGTAACAGAGGTAAGAAAGGCTACGAGGTAACGAATGGCCCAGGAAAATGGACTAAGGCATTTAACATCCCACGTTCTATTGACGGTGCAACGCTAAATGATTGTAGATTATCTATTGATACAAAGAATCGTAAATACCCCAAAGATATTGTTGCTAGTCCACGAGTTGGTATTCCAAATAAGGGAGACTGGACTCATAAAGCATTACGTTACACAGTAAAAGGAAACCCATTTGTGTCTCGCATGCGTAAATCAGATTGTATGTTTCCCGAAGATACGTGGAAGTAAATGCCGTCTTTCATTGATTACTATCATGAAAATGAAATCTATCTCCTTATAAATCAATCAATCGTGCCGTCAGCATACGGATGGGTTGATTGTTTTCTTTTTGTCCATCATATTTTTGATTTATCTCACCTTTTTGAACTTGCTCTAAATTGTAAAATATATAAATATAATCATTTATAATTATTAAACTTCTATGCATTAATATTAATTCTATTGTTTTCAAAAACTAGAAATATTGATTTGTTGCATGTATAATGTTAAAAGTGCCCATTTATAGCGCTTACAATTTCAAGCACTTTAACTTTAGGGCAAGGGATATTCAACAAGGGGGATTTGAAAATGATAGAACTAAATGCAATTACAACATTATGTTTAGCCTGTATACTTTACTTACTTGGTAAGGCTATCGTTAATCACGTTAATTTTTTAAAACGTATTTGTATACCCGCACCAGTGATTGGTGGTTTAATCTTTGCTATTTTAGTTGCGGCTTTAGATTCATTTGGCATGGTTAAGATTAAATTAGATGCTTCATTCATTCAAGATTTCTTCATGTTAGCATTCTTTACTACAATCGGACTTGGTGCATCTTTAAAATTGTTCAAACTTGGTGGCAAAGTTTTACTGCTTTATTTTATGTTTTGTGCCATCATTTCTGTCATCCAAAATTTAGTTGGTGTATCACTGGCTAAAGTATTGAATATTAAGCCCTTACTGGGATTAACTGCCGGTTCCATGTCAATGGAAGGTGGACATGGCAATGCAGCTGCTTATGGTAAAACTATTCAAGAACTTGGTATAGATTCAGCATTAACAGCGGCACTTGCGGCTGCAACTTTAGGTCTTGTATTCGGTGGTCTTATAGGTGGACCAGTTGTTAAGTTTTTAATTAAACGTTATAACCTAAAGCCACAACATAGTGATGATACATTTAAAGATTATAGCCAAGTAACTTATAACGAACATTTACATAGTAAATATAATGGAACTGAAGTATTCTTCATCCAATTTACAATCGTAGTTTTCTGTATGGCAGTAGGAAGCTATTTTAGTCATTTATTTACAGATCAAACTGGTATTAATGTTCCTATTTATGTTGGCTCATTATTTGTCGCTGTTATTGTTAGAAATATTTCCGAAAGTTTCAACTTTAATATTGTTGATTTAAAAATCACTAATCAAATTGGTGATGTCGCATTAGGTATTTTCTTATCTCTTGCATTAATGAGCATTCAACTTACTGAAATTTACAAACTCGCTATACCTCTTATTATTATCGTTTTAGTTCAAGTAATCGTTATGATTTTATTTGCTGTCTTAATTTTATTTAGAGGTTTAGGAAAAGACTATGACGCTGCAGTTATGGTTGGCGGTTTTATTGGACATGGACTAGGAGCTACACCAAATGCCATGGCAAATTTAGATGTTATTACTAAAAAATATGGTAACTCCCCTAAAGCATATTTAGTAGTGCCTATAGTAGGAGCATTCCTAATCGATTTAATTGGCGTTATAGTCATCATGGGATTCATTCAATGGTTTAGTTAAATATTATAAAAAGAGGAGGCGCTCGCCTCCTCTTTTTTGTGCTATCCTCGATGTATATTTAAACCACGTTGTTCAATCCACGACATTAATTCAGGACTAAACACGAGCTGTTTTTGTGTTAAATCATCTATGGTTTTGGCATTTAACATCGTCATAATTGCTTTCATATGGTCTATAAACGATTCTACATACTCTACTGTATGTGTGATTCCATTCTTTTCAACTTGATTTAAAAATGGACGTGACATCCCTACCGCTTTAGCACCAAGTGCTAAACTTTTAATTGCGTCAAGTGGCGTACGTAAACCACCGCTAGCTAATACTGATATTTCACCTTGGTAAGCAGTTGTTTCAAGTAATGATTCAACTGTAGATTGTCCCCATGAAGATAAATAATCCATATCTTTATTAGCACGACGTTCATTTTCAATATCTACAAAATTAGTACCGCCTTTACCACTAACATCAACATACTTAACACCAATTTGTTGTAGATCATGCATTAACTCTTTACTCATACCAAAACCAACTTCTTTTACTATAACTGGAACAGATACACGTGCTACAATCTCAGCTATATTATCTAGCCAAGTCGCAAATTCGCGGTTTCCTTCTGGCATGACGAGTTCTTGAGGCGAATTCACATGAATCTGTAACGCTTGTGCTTCTAGCAATTCTACCGCTTCTAACGCTTTATCTACAGGCACATCTGCACCAACATTACTAAATATTGTGCCATTTGGGTTTGTTTCTCTTGCTATTGTAAATGTTTCAGCCATGCGTGGATTTCTTAATGCCGCATGAGTAGATCCTACTGCCATAGCCAAACCAGTTTCTCTCGCAACAACCGCTAATTTCTCATTGATATTTTTCGTCCACTCACTACCACCCGTCATTGCATTGATGTATATCGGATATGCCATCGTTAAATCAGGTGTTTGTGACGTCAAATTGATATCTTCCACATTGATTGACGGAATTGAATGGTGTACAAAGCGCATCTTATCAAAATCTGAATGTAGTGCATCAGATTGTGCCATTGCTATTTCAACGTGCTCATTTTTTCTCTGTTCTCTTTGAAAATCACTCATGATCATACCTACCTTTTCATCATTTCTAAATTAAAACCATTTTTTACGTTTGAAAAAGATTACTAATACAACAGCTATGACGAACATTACAGCTAAGCAAATATAGTAACCGTAATGTAAACGCAAGGCTGGCATATTTACAAAGTTCATACCATAAATTCCTGCAATGAATGTTAATGGTGAAAAAATAACTGATACTAATGTTAATACTTGCATAATATTATTCATTCTAAATGAAGTGTATGACTCAAAATTCTCTCGAATCTCATTAGTCATTTCTTGTGCTGTTCTAATGATATTACGTTGTTTAATCAAGTGATCATCGATGTGCTGTATATATAACGAATGTTTATCATCTATAATCAAGTCGCCATTTTGTTTCATTGTATCAATAAGTTCTTGCATAGGAAACAAGACACGTTTTACTTTAATCAAGTCAGAGCGTAATTTAAATACACTATCCATGACCATTTTATTGAATCGATCATCAACATGACGGTCTTCAAAATTGTACACACTATCTTCGAGTGAGTATACAAAGTTGAAATATTTATCCACCATCATATCTAAGATTAAAATAACTATATCTGCACAATCCAATTCTGGATCTAATGTATTCATATATTTATAGACAACTTTGTTTAATGATTCTAACGTTTGATGATGATATGTAACTAATATATTGTCTTGTATAAAAATATTTAACGCGATTGGTGAATAGTCTGCACCAATAATACTATGAAATACAACATACTGATAATCTTTGTAAGATTTATACTTAGCACGTGGCATGCCATTGATTGCATCATCCACTTCTAAATCATTAAAATTAAAGTGTGCTTTAAACCATTCATTTTCTTTTTCATTCGGTACATCAAAGTCATACCAAATGATTGTTGCATCTTTTGGTACATCTTCTACACGATCAACAACTCTTAATGTTTGATGTGCTGTTTGATACCGTATTGTTAAAGCCATCCATACTCCCCCTAAACAACGAATTCATTATTATTTTATCACGAATTAAATAACGTGTATGTCACAATTTATTTTAGTATGATAGACACTAAGGAGCTGGTTATTATCAAACAACTTTTTACGCATACCCAAACTGTAACAACTGATTTAATTGATCACAACAACCATATGCATGATGCAAATTATAATATCATTTTCAGTCATGTTGTTAATCTATTTAACTACAGTCATGGCATGTCCTTAGAAGAACGTGATCATTTAAAATTTACTTTATTTACCTTAGAAGAGCATACAACTTATCTTTCAGAATTATCTCTTGACGATATATTTACTGTTACGCTGTACATATACGACTATGATTATAAACGTTTGCATTTATTTTTAACATTAACTAAAGAAGATGATACACTAGCATCAACAAATGAAGTCATGATGATGGGAATAAACCAACAAACACGTCGTTCTGACGCATTCCCACAATCATTTTTTTCACAAATCGAACAGTACTATAAAAATCAACCTACTATCACTTGGCCCAAACAATTGGGTCATAAAATAGCAATCCCACATAAAGGAGCATTATGATGACAGATGCGTTACAACAAAAAATTCATATAGAATTATTAGATTTATTAGATGATGTAAAATATGAGCTCACAGAACTAAATGCACAAAAAGGTTTGTTCATTAATGGACCAGCAAATCAGCTACTTAAGCGTGGCACACATATGGCTTATGTCCAAGGGCAAAAACAAGCCATTGATAATATCATGACAATTGTAGAGAAACAGTATGAAGATCAGCAATTCTTAGAACTTTATGATAAATTCCAAAATAAAATCACACATCGCAATCATGAAGAAACATTTAATTTTGCAGAATTGAATGATATTCCACGTCAATTTGATAGTTTTTTAGATCAATTTTATCAACTTAAAGGACAATACTTTATTATTACGCATATAAACACGCTCATTGGTGATTTTCATTCAAAATAAAATCATCATTACAACAAAATCAAATCTCTATCAATTTAAGAATCAACAAAACCCAGTCATACTTTCAAGTTAAATATCTTCCAACTTGAATTTAATATAACTGGGTTTCATTTTTATTATTGGTTATTTTGGATTACATCCTCGTCTATCGATTTAGCAATTTGTTTAATAGCTTTATGCGATTGACGGATTGGATATACAGGGAAATCGTGAACCATTTTAGGATAATCATAAAACTCTATATATTGATGGTGCTGTAACATCATTTGTTCAAACAATTTCATATCAGGATATGCGATTTCACGGCCACCACCAAACATATAAACTGGTGGTAATCCAACGATTGTACCATTTATAGGTGAAACACGCTTATCTGTTAGAGGAATGCCATTTGCCCACTTTTTCATAATCTCATTAACTCCAAATTGACTTAAAACTGCATCTTGCTCAATTAATGTTTCAGAAATATCTTTATTAGATAATGTAGCATCTAAAATTGGTGAAATTAAATACACTTTATTAGGTAATGGCTTATGCGCATCTAACAGTGATTGTACAAATGATAATGCTAGTGCACCACCTGATCCATCACCCATAACTACAATGTTTTGATGACCTACTTCCGATACCAATTGATCATAAACACGTTGTATTGCTTGGAAAGTGTCCTCAATGTGATATTCTGGCGTCTTTGGATAGATAGGTAGTACTACTTCATATAAAGTACTTAATGTAATTTTATCCAACAATCTCCAATGGAACGGTGATGGTTGTAATGCATTGAATCCACCGTGAATGTATAGAATTTTTTTATCAACTTGATGTCTAAAATTAAAGCGAAAGACCTGCATATCATCTAAAGATAATTTTTCTAAATTTGCTTTAACATTTAATGTCGATGGTTGCTTATGTTTTTTTCGATTTTCAATTTCTCGTTTATAAAAAAATCTTTCAACATCTTGATCATTTTTAAACATAATAGAACGATTGTGAAGCAAATATTTATTCACAACGCTATTCATAACACGGTTTCTAATCAATGTCTTTACCTACCTTTATATATTTTATGTATCCAATGATTGTCTATCCCCTACATTCTTTACCAAAAAAAGTATATAATGTAGAAGATATTTTCTTTTTCACTTTCAAATTTAAGACTACAATTGAACAGTGATTTTTCATCATTATAACAGACAACTAGACATATTGATAAGTAAAGAAAAGAACTTTATACGGAGGTGCCTTGCATGACAAATCCAAATCAACGATTAGAACCATTTGATGAGACATTTCAACAACCGAATATTCATCGCGGTAAGCGATATGGTAAGAAAAAACGTTCATTGGTAAGTATGATTATTCAAATCATTGTTGTTATATTAACCGCAATCGCTGGATACAGCATGTGGAAACAACCTATTTTTAATATTGTCTTCACCAAAGAATCTGTAAATTTTGATGGCATTAAAAATTTTAACGAGACAATTGGAAAAATGCATCAATTGAATATTAACTTGGGTAATATCAATGATTTACAACAAGGAATCGATCGCTTAATTTTAGTTTTTAACGGTTTCTTTATTTTATGTATCGTTAGCCTAGTCATAACAATACTGACAATTGTATTTAATCGCACGGTTCTAAAAGTAGTAAATATTTTAGTGTTAGCAATTATGTTAGTCATTACATTGTATTTCAGTTATATTATTAAAGCTCTCGCACAAGAAATTGCAGATGCTTTAAAAAAATATTATTTAAATGTACCACCAGATCAAGTGATTACAGAAGCTGACGCTATTCATAACGGTATCATTTTACTAGGTTGTAGCATCGGTTTACTTGTTATAAGCTTATTCTTCCGTAATCGCATGGCCCGTTTAAAATAATGATATACAGTACAAGCTGGGACATAAATCCCTAAAAAAACAGCAGTAAGATAATTTTCAATTAGAAAATATCTTACTGCTGTTCTCTATTTATACAATACTTCGTATTGAATGGCTTCGCTTTCCTAGGGTGCCGTCTCAGCCTCGGTCTTCGACTGGCACTGCTCCCTCAGGAGTCTCGCCATTAATACTACGTATTAACATGTAATTTTACTTTGAAATACTTTTAAAAAATAAGACACTTTGCCCAACTTGCACATAAATGTAAAATTCAATAACATGAATTTTCTGTGTTGGGCCCCTTCGTATAATTTAATAAATACCACTAAACTAAATTAACGAGGTGCTTTATGTATAAAAATTATAATACGACTCAACTTGCACTACCAATAGAAACTTCTGTTTGAATTCCTCAAAATGATATTTCGCGATATGTTAATGAAATTGTTGAAACGATACCTGATAGCGAATTCTATGAATTCAGACATCATCGTGGTGCAACATCCTATCATCCAAAAATGATGTTAAAAATCATCTTATATGCATATACTCAATCTGTATTTTCTGGTCGTAGAATAGAGAAATTACTTCATGACAGTATTCGAATGATGTGGTTAGCTCAAGATCAAACACCTTCTTATAAAACTATTAATCGTTTTAAAGTGAATCCTAATACTGATGCGTTAATTGAATCTTTATTTATTCAGTTCCATAGTCAATGTTTAAAGCAAAATCTTATTGATGATAATTCCATTTTTAACAATGATTCAAAATACCTTCGGTTATTTACCAGAGTATATTGTAGCTGATGCAGGTTATGGTAGTGAGCAAAACTATATGGCTATTATAGATGATTTTAATAAAACACCACTTATTACGTATGGCATGTTTATTAAAGATAAAACTAGAAAGTTTAAAAGTGACATTTTTAACACTCAAAATTGGAAATATGACGAACTTAATGATGAATTTATATGTCCTAATAACAAAAGAATAGGTTTTAAAAGATATGCATACTGTAATGATAGATATGGTTTTAAACGTGACTTCAAACTATATGAATGTGACGACTGTTCAGCATGTTCTATGAGAAATCAATGCATGAAGCCAAATTCGAAATCCAATAAGAAAATTATGAAGAATTATAATTGGGAATACTTTAAAGCCCAAATTAATCAAAAGCTTTCTGAACCAGAAACGAAAAAATCTATAGTTAAAGAAAAATTGGTGTAGAACCTGTTTTTGGATTTATGAAGGCTATTTGGGGTTTCACTCGAATGTCAGTTCGAGGAAAAAATAAAGTTAAACGAGAGCTAGGTTTTGTATTAATGGCCTACTACGTCAATGACAAATTTTAATTTAATAACTCACCTAACATTCTACAAATCAACAAATAAAAAAAGTATCGATAACCATATTTGGCACCGATACTTTAAAAATCATGTCCCCACAACATAATTTTTGATTAGTCACACTTCAATTAATTTAATTCAATTTATTCATGATTGTTATTTGAGCTTGCTTCTAACTTTTGAGCCGTAGCTTTTGCTTTTTTATTACTTTGTAAAAATAAACATAAAATTAAAGCGATGATGCTAAATATCGTTGCAACTATAAATGCATCATTAATCCCTTCAACCGTTGCTAGTTTATTTACAAATTGTAGTAACACTTTCATTGCGCCTTCTTGTCCGCCATATTGTGATGCTAATTCACGCATATGATCTTGAACCATCGGATTCGTTTTATCTAACTCTTCCCCAAAAGCTGATAAATGTTGTGTTGTTTGTGTTGTCATAACAGTAACTAAGATTGCTGTACCTATAGAGCCTGCTAATTGACGCATCGTATTTAAGAAAGCATTACCATGAGAGGCAAGTCGTCCCGGTAACGCATTAATAGCTGCAGTTACCATTGGCATCATTATAAATGCCATACCAAATGAACGAAGTACATAGATACCCATGATTGTCATGTATGGTGTATCCATATTTAATTTAGTTAATTCCCACGTTGCATAAGTCATTACAGCTATACCGAAGATAGCTAATGGTTTTAAACCAATAGTATCTAACAATTTACCTGCAAATGGTCCAAGTAATCCCATAACTAGAGAGCCTGGTAAGAGTAACAAACCAGAGTCTAATGCTGAGAATCCACGTAAATTTTGTAAATACATTGGTAATAAAATCATACCGCCATATAAACTTAACATAACAACCATATTAATAATTGTTGTTAATGTAAATGTTGGGAATTTTAATACTTCTAAATTCAGCATTGGTGATTTCATTCTTAGTTCTCTAATAACGAATAGAATGATAAAGATAATACCGATAGCAAACATTGTTTCTATCTCTAATGAACCCCAACCTTTGTTTCCGGCTTCTGAGAAACCATATAACAAAGCGCCGAAACCAATTGTACTGAAGATAATACCTGGAATGTCAGCTTTAGGATTTGTAGTATATTGATATAATTTAAACCATACAAAACCAACTAAAATTGCGATAATACCGATAATGAACATACCGTAAAACATCACATTCCAATGATAATTTTGTACGATATAACCAGATAATGTTGGACCAATAGCTGGTGCTAAAATCATTGCGATGCCCATTGTCCCCATTGCAGCACCACGTTTTTCAGGTGGATAAATTGTAATAATAACAATAGACCCTAATGGCATTAATACACCTGCACCAACGGCCTGTAATACACGCCCAACCATCATAATTGGGAAATTCATTGAAATCGCACAGATTAATGAACCAATTGTAAAGAGTACTAACGCAACTAAAAATAATTTTCGATATGAGTATTTATTAAATAGGTACGCCGTTATTGGTATTAAAATACCATTTACTAACATAAATCCTGTCATCAACCATTGCCCTGTTGAAGCAGAAATATTAAACTCTGTATTAATTTTTGGCAAAGCAACATTTAATAATGTTTGGTTTAATATCGCAATAAACATACCGAACAATAATGCTGCTAATATTTTACCGCGTGAAACACCTTCACCAAAAATAAAGTTTTTATGTTCTTTTTTAATTTTTTCATTCACTTTGAATTCTTCTGAATTAGGATTTTTAGCAGCAACTGCTTCCTCATCATCATTATTAGTAGTGAATGCTTCTTGATCTTTCTCAGACCCCTTTGAATGACCGTTTAGACTAACTTGTTTATAATCATCTTGATTATCAACGCGCATCTCTTTATGCGTCATACGTTGAGTCGATTGATTAGATGTTTTGTCTAAATCACTAGCTTTAAATTTAGATTGATTTGATTGACGTGTCGTAAATTGTTGTTCCTTTTGTTGGCGTTTGACTTTTTTTCTTGATCTTATTAAAAATAAATTGATAACCCCAACAATAATGAGCGCTAAAATAATGTAGCTAATAATGAAGGTCGTAGTCATTTAATGACCCCCTTAATTTTTATGGATTTTTACTTCAGCGTTCATTCCAGGAACAACTTGTTTAGACGGTTCTGATTCTAGAGTAATTTTAACAGGTATTACTTGAGAAACTTTAGTGTAATTACCATCACTATTTGATGATGGCATTAATGAAAAGCTTGCAGCAGTTGCTTTTCCAATACTATCAACTTTACCTTTAATAGAAGCTTTTTGACCGTCAATAGTCACATCAACATCTTTACCTACTTCAACATCTTTAATATCTTTTTCGTCAATATTTGCAGTTACATATAAATCATCTAAATTGTATGCGTAAGCGATTGGGTTACCAGCTTGCACCATAGAACCTTCCATACCATCTAATTTAGCAATTGTCCCTTTTTGAGGCATTTTAAGATCCATATCTTTTGTTTCGCCATCTTGGCCTTGTACAGTAACAGTTGCTACTTTATCACCTTTATCAAGTTTGTCACCTTGTTTAACATTAAGTGATTTAATTTGTCCAGATGCAGGACTTGCTATTTTAATTTGATCGCCATTTACTTTTGCATTATCAGTTGTTACATAGCTTGTTGTTTTATTCCAGAAATAAAAGCCAGCAATCCCAATTGCTAATAACACAACAACTGTAATGACATTAATTAATATCATCTTCTTCATGAAACATTTCCTCCTATTTGCTTTTAAAATTCACTTTATTTATTATAGAGACATGACAACTAAAAAAACACCAACAATTTTTATAAGAGTGTTGGTTAAAATTCACAAAGGTGTAACAATATGAAACGACAAGCCAAAATAGAAATTCAAAATGCACTTGTTGATTTGATGGCTGAATACCCTTTCCAAGAAATATCCACTAAAATGATTTGTGCGTACAGCAATATTAATCGTTCTACGTTTTATGATTACTATAAAGATAAATATGATTTATTGGAAACCATCAATTCAAAGCATAAAGAAAAATTCCATTTTCTTCTCCGTGCACTGCATCATAATTTTGATAATATTAAACAAGACAAACTTAAACTTTATAAATTCTTCATTATTATTGCAAAATATATCAAACGCAACGAACAATTTTTCAAGGACATATTAGTCACTTATCCTATGAAAACATTATTCATAGATTATGTGAATTTAGCGAGAGATTATTATCAACAAATTGTTAGCGATTATAGTACAACCGTTACGAATAAACAGCTTTATGTCACATACATCATTGGGGGTCAAGCGGGTGTATTCATTAATTGGCTTTCAAGTGGATGCCAAGAATCACCTGAGGAAGTCGCTACTATTTTATTGGCTAATACGATTAAACTTCAAAACCCATAAATAGAAAATCCATTATGCAAGTCAATACAACATAAGCTATATGACACGATATATAGAACTTCATAGTTCCACTTTTAACTACAAAAATGCCGAGATTCTCATAAATAAGATCTCGGCATTTTTTATTAATTAAGTTGTATTTATAATACGAATACATGATTCACTTTTTTGATTTTGTCTTTCAATATTATACAAACGCTACATTGTTGATTTATCTGTTTTAAATACTTTCATATTATATATTTGTAAAATGATAAGTAACATAGCTGCAATTACTATAATGAAAATATATGGCATAGGGTTTTCTTCTCCCTTAATTCCTACTAATGGAGAAGCAATACCGCCAAATAAAAATTGAACTAATCCCAACAAACTTGATGAACTTCCTCGACCACTACTGCTTTCATCCATAGCGATTGTAAATCCAAGCGTAGCAACCCCTGTCACTGGTGCAATTAAGATCACAAAACTGATTGCAAGTATCCAAAAATTCCAATGATTAAGCAAAGTCAATGTGACTAATAATACCCCAATGATTTGAATCATCGTCATTACCCTCATTAATTTTTGAGGATTCATATAATCAACCAAAAAACCTGTAAGCTGACTAGAAATAATTAATGTTATACCTATACCTGCAAACATCCAGCTAAATTGTAAGGCTGACATGCCATAAATTTTTTGAATAATAAATGGTGACGCAGATATGTAAGTAAATAATATTACAAAGGTCATACCTTGGATGAGCATTGGCAATACAAAACGTGGTGTTTTCAATAGTACTTTGAAATTTTTAAACATTGATTTCAGACCGCCATGAGATTCACGACTTGTCACAGCTAAAGATTCAGGTACTTTTAATAACGAACCTATGACCATGACGAAACCAAAAATAGTTAAAATGACAAAGACCATTCGCCATATAGAATAATTTAAAATAATGCCTCCTAAAGTCGGCGCAATGACTGGTGCAATACCGTTCACAAGCATCAATAATGCCATAAACTTAGTTAGTTCATTACCACTATACATATCACTAGCAATAGCTCTTGAAATAACAGCCGCTGCTCCACCCGTCACACCTTGAATAAATCTTAAGATAATCATTATCCAAATATTATGAACGAAAACAATTCCTAAACTCGCCAAAGTAAATATAATCATCGCTATAATGAGTGGCTTTCTGCGTCCTGTCGAATCCGAAATGGGACCAGCAAATAAGTTACCAAATGCCAAGCCAATCATAAACATAGATAATGTTAACTGTGCATTTGATGTCGTAGTTTGAAAGTCATGTCTTATATCTGGCAATCCAGGCAAAAACATATCTATTGATAAAGCGCCAATGGCAGTCAACGATCCTAATATAATAATAAATAAAGGTGAGCGCTTATTAAAATGCTTTAAATCATTCATATTACTATCTCCTTTATATTGCTCTTTTCATAAATATAACAATCCCAAAATATATTTAAATATGCTCTTTTATATATTAGCATTAGTCGCAAGATTCATGAACATCATTACAACTTATTAAAGGTATAAAATGTTATAAATCTCAGCTCTCTATAAATTATTTCACAAAAAAACAATCCTTTCGAAGTAATTCACACTAATTGTAAATACTTTGAAAGGATGTTGTTTGTATTCAATGAGACACAGGCCTCTTATTTAAGTTCTGCACTTTATTTATCTGATGTCTTGATTAATTGCAAACGATCTTGCGAACCTTGTTCAAGTTCATATTCTTTATCTACTTGTTTACCATTTTCATTTACTAATCGAACGGTTGCAGTAATTTTATCACCATGTTGCTCTGCATCCAAAATTTGTGGTGAACTAATCGTCATTAATCTTCCTTTAGATAAACTCTTTTTTATATCATCATAATATGAAGATCCTTTTTTAATATATGATGATATAAAATCAAAGTTAGATTGATTAAACGCTGCATTATTTGCTAAAGAATATCCTGCAAAGAATTCAATCAATTTATTTTTCAAACTATTTTCTTCTTTTTCTTTCTTTTCTACATAATCATCAATATCTTCGCTGTCGAAGTTTAATGTTACTTCTGTGTTATATTTTAAATCACTTGCTTTAATGGTTTTAGTTTGTGTTGTGAATGTCTTATCTTTCGCTTTACCTGAAGCCGAAATGGTAATATCTTTATTTTGAGGATATGGTCCATATGTTTTTGAACTTGAAAATGCCATTTCTTTATCATTAATCGTTACTTTTTTAGAGCTATCTTTTAATTTTGTGTCACCTTTTAAAGTTACTGAAATATTCGCTTCTTCAAAATCTTCTGTAACATCTACGGTTTCAGAATTACTTTGTCGGAAATCAAATTTTAAATGCCCTGGAAACTCACCATTTTCGGTTGCTTTCATGGCAGCAATTCTATAATTACCTGGTATGAAGTTACCTAACGGTGTAACTTTATTTGCTTCAGCAACAACAACCTTTTTCTTTCCACCCGCTTTAAATTCATATTTAGTTCTTTCTTTAGGTTTTATAATTGGTTGTTTGGTAGGCGCTGTGAAGCTCATATTATCGAAGAAGATATAACGTCTGCCATTTTTACTAACGCGTAAAATATTTTGTCCTGATCTTGTTTGAATATAAGAAGCAACACTTGTCTTACTTTTATTCAATTTATGCACTGTGTTTTCAAGATCTGTTACAAATTGTTTAAGACCAACTTCATCTTTGATATACCGTATATATACTTTTGCCTCTTCAGAATCGACTTTATTGTCTTTAGTACTTAATAAGGTTGCTACTTTTTGTTTATCATTATTTTCAATCGCATTTACTAAAATTTTAGTTTGTGCTTCAGGTGAATTAAAATTCCGTAATAAAAAGAACAATATAATGATTAAGATTATTATGAAGAAACCAATTGCCCACGGCACCATTTTTCTAATCTTGATGTTATTCGTTTGCATGTCTTCATCAGTTGACTTTCTATATAATGCTTGACCACGATCAAATTGATGTCCACAATGAGAACACATTTCTGCATCCTCTTTCACTTGACGTCCACATTTCGGGCAAGATTTCATATTTTCACCTCAATTCCATTCCGCTTCAATTGTTATATGTATATTCCAAAAATTATTTTATTATTTTACCATTATTATTTTACAAATATTATCACAAGAATACAATTCAAGAAATGATTAACTTTACTTTAGAATTGTACCTTATTACATTATTAATGAAAGTACTCTCTCAATTATAACTAAAAAGAAGGCGTTCAATACATACATATTTAGTCTTATATTTGAACACCTTCAAAAATCTATTTATGATTGCTATATGTTTTTATACGATGATTGATGACTTCTAATACTTGTCTGACATTTTCAATGTCTTCTGATTTTAAGTCATTTGTGATATCTTGCGCAATATCAGTCATAATTGCATTACGTTCTTTCAAATACGCTCTACCCTTATCTGTTAGCGTTATGAACTTTAATCGCTGATCTATGTTTAAGTTTGGTTTATCTAACTTAACTAATTTTGCATCTATCAGCTTTTTAATGCGTCTACTTACCGCTGCTTTATTTACACCCTGTCTTTGCGTGATTTCACTAATTGTCAAAGGCTCTTTATTCAACATACCTAGTACGTTGGATTGCTCTAATGAAATTTCATATTCATTTTGTAAATCTTTTAACATTTTTGCAGTTAATGCATTAACGTTATTTATAAACTGCTCTAAAAATTGAATATGGTCTTGTAAATGTTTTACCATAATGATTTCTCCCTAATTACTATTTTTATAAAGTATCCTCAGCAATCATTGTATCGCACATCTAAAATTTACAAAAATATCGGCTTATATTTAGTACAACAAAGTAAGACTCACATGTAGCGTCGTTCTTCTTGCTTTAATGAAATAAATCATCTAAATTTATAGTTATATTTCTTAAGAACGAGGTGTTAGTATGTTATTGAATTTATTATTATCAATATTTATACTCAGCGTTATTTGTCCGTTACTTTTTAACAATACGTTAACGTTGAATTTAACATGCTACATTTCCGTTGTCATAGCCATATTTTTGTCACTCATCTATAGCATCATGACCTACACTTTCCCCTGGTCTATGTTTGTAACATTTTTAATAGTCAGTATTATCATGCTATTCAAACATAGATACTTATTTTCTCATACTTCTAGCCACTTATTTATTAAAAAATTATTATCTTTTTCATATAAATTCGTACTCTACACATCAGCACTTCTATTTATAAGCACGAATCAACAACCTATTGTAAAAGGTTTCACTATGTGGCTTGCAATATTATGCATATCCTTATTACTAACATTTATCTGTTATCTTGTTTGGACAGCATCTTATGGTCATCGATCCTATGATAATGAAGTTGATGTCATTATTGTGTTAGGCGCTGGCATTTTTACTGAATCTGTAACACCTATGCTCGCCGCACGTTTAAATCGTGCACTTACTATTTATCAACACCAAACGTCACCAACTAAAATATTAGTTTCCGGCGGTCAAGGACCTGATGAGCCAATTCCCGAAGCCTTAGCTATGCAACGCTATTTGATTGCTCAAGGCGTAGATGAAGCAGATATTTTAATGGAATCCCACTCAATAAATACATACACAAACTTTTTATATTCTAAACAAATCATCACAAATTTTTTCCAAAAGAAAGTTAAAATCGTTTGTGTAACAAGTCAATTCCATATCTTACGAGCACTACGATTAGCTCAAAAACTCAATCTAACTGTCGATGGCGTCGGTAGTCATACACCGTATCATTTTTTCTTACATGCCCTTATTAAAGATTATCTAGGTGTCATGTATCAATATAAATTATTACTCACACTTTTTTGTGCAAGTAGTTGGTTCATAAGTTTTTATTGTGCATTTATATATAGTCAATAAGTCGACAAGCAAACTATCATTATATGTTGTTTCCAACATTGCGTCAATCATTCTTAATAGCTACTACATTTTAAAACCGTTATTATTATATGTATCATAAAGCCTAAAATGAAAAAGGCAATTTCCACCTATAATTCTGGTAGGAATTGCCCTTTTTACTTTGTCATCAATTCTCGCAATTACAAAATATCTTTGCCGAATTTCTACATCAAATTCTATTAATGATATTTTAATAAAAATTCTTTGTCTGATTGTTAATTATAGTTTGATTCATATAACTAATCAGTTATTTTCCCATCTTCTAACTCAATAACTCGATCTGCATACTCAAACAATCTTCTATCATGAGTAATCATAATCCCGACCATATGATGTTCTTTAATTTGACGACTTATCATTTCTACTACTTCAGTAGCTCTATCCGCGTCAAGACTTGCAGTTGGTTCATCAGCTAAAATAATTTTAGGATGATTCATAAATGCTCTCATAATCGCAACACGTTGTTTTTCTCCGCCAGATAATTGATGGGGATATACATTCAAACGATGTCCTAAACCAATATTTTGCAGTAACTCTGTAGCTCTTGCTAGACTTTCTTGTTTAGACATCCCTGCTTCTTGACCTACTAATGTTAATTGTTCAATTACTTTTAAATAAGGTACTAAATGTGATGATTGAAAGATAAACCCAATTTCATTCAATCTTAAATCACTTGGTCGATGCTGTTTATCAAATAATGGTGCATCATTATAAAATACTTCTCCACTCGTTTGACTCAATAGTCCACCTAAAATTGTAAGTAACGTTGTTTTACCAGAACCAGAAGCACCATTTAAGATTACAAACTCTCCTTGCTTCACCTCAAAATTAATGCCTTTCAACACTTTTGTCTCTGACAAACCTTCTCCAAAATTTTTAACAATATCTTTCACTATCAAAGTCATTATTCCGCACCTCCGATTGCTTCTATAGGGTCAACTTTAAATAATTTGATAAATGATAATGTCGCACCTATGATGGCTACTACGATAAATAGTCCTACCATTAATACAATATTTTGAGCAGTTAAGTAAAACGGCATAGTCACAGGCATAATATATGATAGACCTACAATAATCCCTACAGCGATACCTACACCAATGATTGTTAATGTTAAAATTTGTATAACTAAGGCACTTAGTAAATGTCTTGTTTTAATACCAATTGCTTTTAAAATACCGATTTGTGAAATCTTTTGAATCGTCATGACATAGAAAAAGGCACTTAAAACAATTGCTGTAATGACAAACAAACTAACAATCATCATATTCAACGGTGCTTGTTCTGCTTGGTAACTCGCAATGTTGCTCGTTAAATCATTTTCATCAACAATTTGAACACCGTTAATTTTGTTAATATCATCACGCTGTTGTTTTGTCATATTTTTCACTGGATAAAATGATGTACTTACTTTGTTCATTTCATTGAATCCTTGATTATTCAATAACACGATAGAACTATGTGCATACATTGTGTCACTTAAGATGCCTGACACTCTATAACTTGTTGAATTATTTTTAAAATGAACTCTGTCCCCGACTCTAATGTTATCAGCAGCTAACTTATCGTTAATAGCTACTTCATGTTCATTTTTCGGATACTCCCCTTTTATTAATTTTAAACGCTGTTGTTTAACATCATTCATCGTAATAACATCTTGATCTTTATCTGACATTTTCAATGTTTGAACATTCATTTTAAGTGGTTCTTGATGAATTACATTTTTTATTTGCTGTTGTTGTTCAGCATTAAGTTGAGATTTTTCAATTTGTGGTTCTTTCATTTTTTGAACAATATATTGATCATTATTAAAATGCTCAAACAAAGAAATATTTTCCCTACCTAGTCCTTGTGCTAGACCGCTAATAAATAACACCATAATACTTAATAACATAATGATTACAGTGATTAAAATATAACGAAACTTATAAAACATAATCTCTTTAATCGCTAATTTCACTTTAATTCACTTCTCCCTATTTCTAATTTAAAGTTAGTATAGGATTGAAATGTGAACTCAATATGAACAATTGGTTTTTTACGCAAAATTATTTTACATGTATAATAAATGAAAAAGATAAGGAGCATATAACTATGGTGCAATGTCTTGTTGTCGATGACGATCCTCAAATCCTAAATTATGTCGCTCATCATTTACAATCTGAACATATCAATGCATACACGCAATCAAGCGGTGAAGCAGCTTTACAATTATTGGAACATCAAACAATTGATATTGCAGTTGTGGACATTATGATGGATGGTATGGATGGTTTTCAATTATGTACTACATTAAAAAATGATTATGATATTCCCGTAATTATGCTGACTGCTCGTGATGCACTTAGTGATAAAGAACGTGCATTTATAAGTGGAACAGATGATTATGTAACAAAACCTTTTGAAGTTAAAGAACTCATTTTCAGGATTCGCGCTGTATTACGTCGTTATGATATCAACACAAATACGGAAATGACCATTGGTAATATAACTTTAAATCAGTCATATATGGAGCTCCAAGTCGATAATAAAACGATGACATTACCAAATAAAGAGTTTCAATTGTTATATATGCTTGTTTCCCATCCTAAACAAATTTTTTCACGCGAACATATTATTGAAAAAATATGGGGATATGATTATGAAGGAGATGAGCGAACTGTTGACGTACATATTAAGCGACTACGCCAAAGATTAAAAAAATTAAATGCCACACTTACTATTGAAACAGTAAGAGGACAAGGCTATAAGGTGGAGAACCATGTTTAAAACACTCTATGCTAGAATTGCCATTTATTCCATTACAGTCATTTTATTTAGCGCAATAATAAGCTTTGTATTAACCAATGTGTACTACCATTTTAATTTGAAAGCTACGAATGATGCTAAAATCATGAGGACTCTTAAAGAAGCCAGACAATATGAACAAGAATCCGAACCAGCAGATATTCAAAAATACTTTAAACATTTAGGACAAATGAACTATCAAATCATGACGATTGATCAAAAAGGTCATAAAACGTTTTATGGTGAGCCCTTTAGAAAAGATACGCTATCTAAAGAAGCAATTAACAATGTATTAAACTACAAAGACTATCATGGTATTAAAAATAAACCCTTTGAATTATTTGTGACTGGATTCTTTGATAATGAGACGGATAATACAGTTGGTGTGCATTTTAAAACAAAAGAAGGATCATTAGCTGTATTCATGCGTCCAGATATTGGTGAGACGTTTAGTGAATTTAGAACTTTCTTAGCTGTATTATTGATATTATTATTGTTCATCTCAATTTCCTTAGTAATCGCTTCAACGTACTCAATTATTCGTCCTGTGCAAAAGTTAAAGCAAGCAACTGAAAGACTAATTGAAGGTGATTTTGAAACACCTATCAAACAAACACGAAAAGATGAAATTGGTACATTACAGTTCCATTTCAATAAAATGAGACAATCACTGGGTCAAGTTGATCAAATGAGACAACATTTCGTACAAAATGTGTCACACGAAATAAAAACACCATTAACGCATATTCATCATTTATTAAGCGAGTTACAACAAACGTCTAATAAACAGTTACAACAACAATACATTAACGATATTTTTACCATTACTAAGCAGCTAAGCGGTTTGACAACTGAATTGTTACTTTTATCTGAAATAGATAATCATCAACATTTATCCTTTGATGATCATATAGAAATAGATCAACTCATTAAAGAAATCATTCGTCACGAGCAATTTGCTGCCGATGAAAAGTCTTTAATCATTTTAGCCGACTTGGAACCTATACATTTCCTAGGAAATCAACGATTACTGCATCAAGCAATGAGTAATTTGTTAATCAATGCCATTAAGTATACAGATGTTGGTGGTGCGATTGACATCGCTTTGCAACATAGTCACAACAACATCATTTTCACAATAAGTAATGAGGGTTCACCAATTAGTCCACAAACTGAAGCACGTTTATTTGAACGTTTTTATAAAGTGAGCAAACATGATAATAGCAATGGTTTAGGTCTCGCAATTACAAAATCCATCATTGAATTGCATCATGGTACAATCCAATTCACACAAAGTAACGAGTATGTAACCACCTTTACTATTACACTGCCAAATAATTCACATTAATCTTTACCTCCTGAAAAAACATTTCTGTTTTTATTTCAGGAGGTATCTTTTATATTGATTGGCACTTTCTAGCCACTTAACATTTAATTTCTACCATTCAACAAAATTTAAATATATCGATGGTCGTTTATGGTTTAATAATTTTAAAGGAGGCATTAACCTATGATGAAACTCAATTTATTTATCAATGCAAATGAGACGGAATCTTATATTGATATACATGCACCTAAAATGAATGATCACGTTCAAAGTATTATTAATGCAGTCAATGATTTAGACAAATCACATACACTAGTCGGATACATAGACAAAGAAATCCATATCATTCACGTATCAGATGT
The DNA here is from genome assembly GCF_000236925.1 of Staphylococcus argenteus. Taxonomy (NCBI): domain Bacteria; kingdom Bacillati; phylum Bacillota; class Bacilli; order Caryophanales; family Staphylococcaceae; genus Staphylococcus; species Staphylococcus argenteus. The sequence goes on from NC_016941.1 coordinate 2,365,593, forward strand.
TATAACATTCCAAGTTATTAATAAAAATGTTACAGCAATTACAAGCAACCAAAAATTCAAACTAAAATTACGACTTTATGAACTAGAAAAACAATTACCACAACATTTCATTCGCATTTCCAAATCAGAAATCGTCAACAAGTATTACATTGAAAAATTATTATTAGAGCCAAATGGACTTATACGTATGTATCTTAAAGATGCACACTACACCTATTCTTCTAGACGCTATTTAAAATCTATAAAGGAGCGCTTATCAATATGAAAAATTTAAAAAACGCATTATTTATTAGCTTAATCATTGGTTTGTCCCTTTCACTGTTCTTTAGTATGTTATTTTCGGACGGCAAATATTATCCACTCAATCCACAATCAACTATCGGCATATTTTATTACACTCATTTCACAGAAACTACCGTAATGTTGATTTCTATCATTTTATGGTTACTCATAGGCGTCGTCTTTTTCCTTGGAGATTTTATCTTTAAATACACAGATTGGGGCATTACTAAAGCAACTATAGTGCATTTCATAACAACGTATTTCGGATTCTTACCTTTAGCAATACTTGCCGGTTGGTTTCCACTAACAATAAATTACCTAATCATATTTACAATTATCTTTATTGTGGTTTACACATTGATTTGGATAATTCAATTCTTTAAAAACAAGAACTACGTAGACACTATTAACGAGCAACTGAAACAATTAAAATAATTTTATTAAAATTATAAAAGCTATACATTGCATTAAAGTAGTCTCTTCTGCAATGTATAGCTTTATGCCGTATTTATTTTAAACACGCATGAATTGAATAATATGTTTTTACTAATCTCAAATTGAATTGTAACTGCAACTGTCCTTTACGACATCATCATATCATGATAAAAACCTAACGAAATGCATTCACAAATATTTTATTCATTATTTCCGCTACTTCTTTAGGACTTTCTTTATATCCTCTTATCACCCAATCTTGTAAAACACCAATTACAGCATTACTCATAAATATTAATAAAAAATATTTCTCTTTTGTCGTTAACATTTTTGTATTTAACACTGGTACGATATTAATTTCAATTCTTTGTTGTATAGATTTTTTGATAACTTGATGTATTTTATATGCACTATCATCGCCTAATAATTTTAATATCAGTTGCCCTTCACTTAACCAAAAATGAATCATCTTATTTAAAAAGATTACTTGCGTAGTAACACTTTCTTTAAGAAACTTCTTTTTTGCATTTTTCAATAACATATTAAGGTAAATATAGACAAAATCGTCTTTACTTTTAAAATGCGCATAAAACGTTGTTCTACTTATTTGGCTTTCATTACAAATATCTTTAATTGTGATATCAGTATATGACTTTCTTGTTAAAAGACTATACAATCCATCATGAATACGATTGACCGTTCTTGTTATACGACTATCTGTAAAAGCTGTTTGATCCATAAGTTCACCACCTTTTCCGAACATTCAAAGCAAATATGTTCACTATTTATTAATTTATTATCCGCAACCATAATATACGCTTAAGATGATATATAAATAAAGTAAAATGTGTATTAATACAGGGGGGATTATGATGACTCAAAGTATAGCAACATTAGACAATGTTGTTAAAACGTATAATAAACAACTCGTGTTAGATCAAATTAGTATGACTATTAACGAAGGTGAATTACTTGGTTTAATAGGACCTAGTGGATCTGGTAAAACAACTACAATAAAGTGCCTTTTAGGCATGGAAAAGATTGATAAAGGGGCAGCAGAGATTTTCAATCAAAAAATGCCTAATCGTAATGTTTTAAAACGATTAGGTTATATGGGGCAAACAGATGCGTTATATGAAAATTTAACTGCTTATGAAAACTTGAAGTTTTTCGGTCATTTATCAGGGCTTAAAGGAAAAGTATTAGAAGAACATATAAACAAGCATACAACATTAGTAGATTTAGAACATGCTTTAACTAAAAAAGTGAGTCAATTTTCAGGGGGAATGAAACGTCGACTATCTATAGCAATGACACTATTATCGGAACCGGATTTGATTATTTTAGATGAACCAACTGTTGGGATAGACCCTAAATTACGCCAACATATTTGGAAACAATTTAAAGAAATGACGCAAAATGGTAAAAGTGTTGTCGTCACTACACATGTTATGGACGAGGCAGAACGTTGTGATAAAGTGGGTCTTATTGTTGACGGAAAACTATTCGCTTTAGATACACCAGCTAATTTAAAAGAACAATTTAATGTAGACACAATTGAAGCGGTATTTATTAAAGCTGAGGAGGTTCGCCAATCATGAAAATTATAGCCATTATAGGACGCGTATTGAAAGAAATGTTACGTGATAAACGTACACTTGCGCTAATGTTTCTAGCACCAATTTTAATATTGACGCTTATGTATTTTATTTTTAACGGTGATGAAAACGATTTGAAAATCGGTATCGATACATCTGTTTCATCAAATATAACAAAACAATTGCCATCATCAGACATAAAAACTCAAACGTTCCATTCTCATGAAAATATCAAATCTAAAATAGAAAATAATCACCTTGATGGTTTTATTTATCAAGAAAATCAAACATTACATGTCATATATACAAATGAAGATCCTAACAAATCTAATATGATCAAACAAATGATTGGCAAAGCTATACAACAAGATAAAATAAGTGATATAAAGCATCTAATTGAAAAATTGCCTGCATCAATGAAACCAACGAACAATCAAAATATAAGCATTTCACATTCTTATTTATACGGTAATTCTGATAGTACTTATTTCGATAAAATGTTTCCAATACTAATGGGTTTCTTCGTATTTTTATTTGTATTTCTAATATCAGGTATAGCTTTATTACGTGAACGTACAACAGGTACGTTAGAACGTGTATTATCAACTTCAATTCGTCGAAGTGAAATCGTCATCGGCTATCTGATTGGCTATGGTATATTCGCAATCATTCAAACATTAATCATAGTCCTATTTTCAATATATTTATTGAACATTAATTTAGCAGGTAGCTTATGGTATGTTGTTTTAATCAATATTTGTTTAGCTATCACTGCGCTATCAATGGGTATTTTCATTTCTACATTTGCTAATTCTGAGTTTCAAATGATTCAATTTATTCCACTAGTTGCTGTACCTCAGGTATTCTTTTCAGGAATTTTCCCACTTGAAAATATGCCTGATTGGCTAGGTAATATCGGATATCTATTTCCGCTAAGATATGCTGGTGATGCATTAACAAATGTCATGATTAAAGGGCAAGGCTGGAATCATATTTGGTTTGATTTATTAGTACTAGTCATTTTCATCACTATCTTTATCATCTTAAATATCGTTGGTCTAAAACACTACAGACAGGTATAAATTTTATAAACGCAACTAATTTATAATGCCACTTTACAATTTTAAAATTTCTAAATACCAATCTAAAAAAGCGGTAAGTTCTATCTCATTGAAACAGAACTTACCGTTTTATTATTATTTTACATTCAGATATTTTGTTACTTCTTTATTAATTTCATGATATAAATCTTCATGATCTGTTAAGCGATAACCAAATGACGGCACCATTTCTTTAATCTTTGGTTCCCATCCTTTGAATTCATCACGATAACATCGCTGTAAAACATCAAACATAATATCAACAGCTGTTGATGCTCCAGGAGATGCCCCTAGTAATGCAGCTAACGTACCATCATCTGATGTAATAACCTCTGTACCAAATTGTAAATTACCCTTAGCATCTTCAGTATCTTTAATTACTTGTACACGTTGACCCGCTTTAATAACTTCCCAATCTTCATTTTTGGCATTTGGGAAAAAGACTCTTAAATCATCCATACGCTCATCGTTTGATAACATCAATTGTGACACTAAATACTTCGTAAGACTCATTTCTTTAATACCTGCAGATAACATCGTTACAATATTATTCGGCTTAACAGATTTAATTAAATCCATATGTGAACCTGTTTTTAAAAATTTTGGTGAAAATCCTGCAAATGGACCAAATAATAATGAACGTTTACCGTCTACAAAGCGTGTATCTAAATGTGGTACTGACATTGGTGGTGCACCGACTGCTGCTTTCCCATAAACTTTAGCATGATGACGATCAATGACCTCTTGATTCGTACAACGAAGGAATAAACCACTAACAGGGAATCCCCCGATATGTTTTGATTGCTTAATTCCTGTTTTTTGTAATAATGGCAAACTCGCGCCACCAGCACCAATAAATACAAAATCAGCTTCATAAGTTTTTGTTTCATTATTTACTAAATCTTTTACTTTTACTAACCATGCCCCTGTTGTTTGTTGTTTGATATCTAAAACATTTTGTTTGTATTGAATATCAACACCACTTTGTTCTAAATTATTAAATAACTTTGCAGTTAAAGCACCAAAGTTCACATCTGTACCTGTTTCATCATATGTTAACGCAATAGGTTCATCAGACTTACGACCTTCAATCATTAATGGAACCCAAGATTTCATTTCTTCTTCATCTTGAGATAACTTCATTTTTTCGAATAAAACACTTTTTTGCAATGTTGCTACACGATTTTTAATAAATGCGACATTTTCTTCTCCAATAACAAAACTCATGTGCGGCACCGCTTGAATAAAATGCCCTGGGTTATCTAATTGTCCATTTTTAACTAAATATGCCCAAAATTGCTTAGATATTTGATATTGCTCGTTTATCTTAATAGCCTTATTACAATCGACCGTGCCATCCTTGCCTTCTTTTGTATAGTTCAACTCGCAAAGTGCTGAATGCCCTGTACCGGCATTATTCCATACATTTGAACTCTCTTCGCCAGGTTGTGATAATTTCTCAAACACTTTAATGTTCTTCTCGGGTGATAATTCTTTCAATAATGTTCCTAAAGTTGCACTCATAATACCGCCACCTATTAAGATGACATCTGTTTTGCTATGTTGTGTTGTCATAACAAATACAGTCCCCCTTTTTAAAATGAATAATGGAACTTTCGACTAAATCCTACGTATTGATACCACTTTGAATAAATAAGTGTCTATACAGGTTCCTATGGTTATGCTTCCTTATTATCTGATTATGTATATAAATTATTTTATAAGAACTAAACTACTTTAATTATATACTTTATAAGCGTTAGGAAAAAGACAAAACCATGAACCTTAACAGCTATCAACAATATTACTTTGATATACGATTACTCATTTTTCATTTTAACATAAAGCGCTATCATTATTGTAATATCAAACTTCTTTCTTTAATAATCCATTAAAAAAAGATGAGACGTTAGAAAACATCTCATCCTTGTTATATTGTATTTTGAAATACGTTTTATAGTAATGACAAAATGAATGTCCAAATACAGATAAAGATTAATAAACAAACACTGTATTTCAATGTCATTTTCAATAATTCTGATTCTTTACCAACTTGTTTAACTGCTGCAGTTGCAATCGCAATTGATTGTGGTGAAATCAGTTTTGCCGCTACACCACCCACTGTATTCGCAGATACAAGAAGTGAACCACTTGTTCCAATTTGTTGTGCAACAGAAGCTTGAATTGGTGCAAATAATGAGTTGTTATTTACAACTGATCCTGTCATAAACACACCTATCCAACCTAAGATTGGTGACAGAACTGGGAAGACATTACCTGCTTTCGCAATACCTTGACCCATTGCTGCACTTAAACCACCATAAGTTGTGATTTTAGAAATTGCTAAGATGAAGCAAATTGTAAGAACTGGTAACCACAATTCTTTAAATGTAACACCGAATAATCTACCTGCATCTTTAAAGTTAACCTTTTTAGACATTAAAATTGTAATAATAATAGTTAGTAAAATAGCTGTACCAGTTTGCCCTATAATATTTAAAGTTAATACTAATGGTTTATGCGTAATGTCACTTACTGTTCCAGGTAAGTTGAATTTAAATACTAATGATGATAAAGCGCCATTTGGTAAGAATAAGTTTTTAAAGAATGGTGCACTCCAAATCATTACGATGACTGTCAAAACAATGAACGGGCTCCATGCATGTAATACTGCTTTACCAGAGTGTGCTTTAGCAGGTTCGATTTCTTCATCTTTATTAACACGATAAATATGTTTTGGTTGGAATTTTTTAGAAAATACTGCTAACGCTAACATAGTTAATAACGGTGGAATAATATCAGCTAATTCTGGTCCGTTGAAAACTGTTAATAAACCTTGAGTAATAGTATAAGTAACTGAAACTACTAAGATTGCTGGTAATGTTTCTTTAACGCCTCTTAAGCCATCAATGATAAAGATAAGTAAGAATGGAATAATGAAATTAATGATAGCTAGTGTCAAAGTTGCTGATTGAGAAACACCTAACACTGAAACATCGCCAGGTAATTTCAATGTTTCAACCACACCAACTGGAATACCAATTGCACCAAAAGCACCAGATGCTGCGTTTGCAACTAAACATAACATTGCAGCTTTTAATGGGTTGAATCCTAATTGAGTTAATAATAGCGCACATATTGCAATCGGCACACCAAAGCCTGCTGCACCTTCTAAAAATGCGTTAAATGCAAAGCCAATAAGTAAAACTTGTATACGTTGGTCTTGTGAAATATTTGTAATACTATCTTGAATTGTTAAAAATTGCCCAGATTCAACAGTAATTTTGTATAAAAGTACTGCCATCATAACGATATAGCCAATCGGAATGATACCTTGGAAGAAACCTTCGACTACTGCACCAGAAGCGATACCAACTGGCAATTTGAAAAATGGTATTGCAATAAGTAATGTTACAACAAGTGTAGTAATTGCCGCATAAATACCTTTCATTTTAAAGACTGTTAAACAAAGTAAAAATAGTACAATCGGTATTGCTGCAATTAAAGACGATAATAATAAATTATCAAATGGGTTAAACGTATTTACTAACATAGGCTGACTCTTCTTTCCATAAAGTAGTAGTGTTATTGCTTCATTAAAATCATGTTCTGGCTATAGCATTTTGTTATCGATAACATTTTACAGAACAGTGAGATTAATGTGATTTTTTTCACAATTAAAATATACCATTTTTTCAGACTATTAACAATATCACTTTCCTATTTAATTGATTTATTTTTCATTTTAAATCTGCTCACCAAAATGAATTGTACTTAATGTAATAATGCTACGCGTTCTATTCATGAATTTTACATAAGACCGTGATAAAATGAGAAAGATACTACGATGAGAAATGGAAGTAATAGCTATGATTAAACAGATAAATGTATCTAATATGCAAAAATTTGAATCACAATTAATAAAAACTCAAGCTGAAGGTTATACACATATCGTTCCATATGCTAATGAAATCATGATTTACCAATCAATGTTAGATGCTGTTCAATTGCGGCACACATCAATCGTGGTCGACTATACTGTGGATGGTCAATACAAAAATGATTGTCGATATTTCGGACAATCATCGATTAACTTTGCTGACTGGGCTCAAAATAATAATTATTATCCTAACATGATATATGCGATTCAACAGACTCTTGATTTAATACATTATTACCCTGTAGAAACGATTTTCGATTTAGCTTTATTGACACTTCTGAAAGGTGATTTATCAATCGATGGTCATGTCGTCTTCGATTTCAAAGCACCATTAGCAACAAGCCCTTCAATATGGGAGATTGTTCAAAATTTTGAAGATATTGATATGACGTCACAGTTCTATTTAAATAAAATCGCGTATATTAATCGACATGCCATCCCTTTCCGAAACGTTTATGTTGAAGACACAGAACAACTTAACGCACCAGATAATTGGTTATATTCTACAAAGTTTTTACTACCTAAATGGTTATACAAAATATCAAAGCAACGTTTCGATAACAAGCAATTGCAACATCTAGGTATTTACACAAAGCAACCAAACGCTTTAAAGGATCATATCGTTTTTATCGGTGATCATTATCAATATGTAGGTAATTCAAAATATTTATTTACTTACTTCGTTAAACATAATCCAATGACTGCCTGTTATTTTGTTACTGACGATCGTCGCGGACCACATTTCATATCACCTAATACTGAAAAAGCTGATGAATTGATTAACAGCGCACGCGTAGTTTTAGTTGAAAACGACATACCTGAAACATTGCAACCAAACGGTACTTTAATTCAATTACATCAAGGCACACCAATAATGCAATTATTTTTAGACAGTAAAGAACCTGTTAAAAATTTAGAAACACCTTTTTATCGTGCTAAAAGGTATAATCGCTGGTTACAATTCGATTACGTTATACATTCTGCTGATGATGTTAGTCACTTTTATCAAACGGCCTTTCCTAGTCATCACGCAAACGTTTTGGCGTATGGTAATGCTAAACAACAATATTTATTACAAAAACGCAATGAAATAACGATTCAACAACAATATAAGAAATCATTCAAAATAGACGATAGTAAACCAGTGTTATTTTATGCACCGATAGGATTAGTTCGCGCTCAACAATTACCATTATCAGACGCATTACTCAAAGCCTATCACGTTGTTGTACAAGGTGTTGAAGAATCAATATTGCCAGAGGAAGTTATTGTTGCTCCAACATATCTTAGTGCTCAAGACTTAATTCTAATGTCTGATGTCGTTATCACTGATTATTCAAATATAATATTTGATGCGATGGCTATAGACAAAACAGTAGCATTATATACCCCAAACCACAGTCAATATATTGAAGCGCAAGACGTTAACGAGGATATTTGGCGTCATCTATCAAAAATTTGGTATACAGACAGACAATTATTAATTAATAATTTAATTTCCCAGGCAATACCAGTGATCAAATATCCTCAAATACAACATAAAGAACAGCCATTAGAATCAATTTCACAACTTATATTGTCTAAGATGCAATCTGGCCAATAGTGTTTAAATACCTCAGCGGCTGTGAATAAGTATTAAATGTAATATAGCCCAACATTTTTTATAATTTTAATGTACACAAAAAACGGTAAACCCTAATACATGTTATAGCGTTTACCGTTTTTATTTTTAATTTGTATTATAAATACATTAACTTTATTGTTGGTAGTTTGGATCAGTAACCATTGCTTGTCCAGTATAATCAACCGTTACAATTGAATATTTACCATTTGCATTTGGATCTTTGAAACTAAACACATATTTATAGTTACCATTATGTTCTTCAATAGAATAATCATTATATACTTTATTATTACTACCAAATTTATTAGCTTCATTGTTAGCCGCATTTAAAGCAGTTTGGAAATTTGGTAATTGCTGTAAAGCTTGAGTTTTATTACCATTAAACGGATAAATATTACGCGCCACTGACGTTGCATTTTGTCCATAATATGGTGCAACGTAATTTGACTTTTGATTGTTAGTCGTTTGATTATTACTTGATTGGTTATCATTTGTTTGATTTTGGTCATTGTTTGTTGCATTTGAGTTAGACTGTTGTTGGTTATCGTTTGTACTATTATCTTTATTATCTTTGTTTACGTCTTTTTTATCATCATTATTGTCTTTTTTGTCTTTAGATGAATCATTTGTTCTTTTATCTTGTTGTTCAGTTTTCGCTTTATCATTTTTTTCTTTGTTACTGTCTTTTTGTTGATCACTATCTTGACCACATGCAGCTAAAAATAACGATAATGCTAGTAACCCTGTAACTAATCTTTTCATACATATCTCCTCCTATAATTCGATATTCATTGAATAAAGCTTGAAATACATATCTACCATGTGTAACATTTCATGGCTTGTTACCAAAGACGCCAACACTAAAATGAGTTGAATTATCACAATATCCATAACTACAATCTAAGCTTCTTTTTATTATACCCTAATTTTTGTTCATTATTATTTAATTTTTGTGAATTTTATGTTTTCTATAAATTTAATTATTTCACTTTTACACTTCATTACAACCTAGGCATTTCTGCTCATACATAACATTTATTACAATGAATTCATTTTACCTGCTACAAAAACAACCATTATAACTCTTTTTCCATAATTAAATCTGTATCTGTGACATCACCTGTTTGAAAATGATGTTCACCAATCACCTTAAATCCATGACGTCGGTAAAATGCTTGCGCACGAGGATTATGCTCCCAAACTCCTAGCCAAATTTTATGTTTATTATGTTCTTGTGCAATTTTTTCAGCCAATGCTATTAATTGTGAACCTCTACCGCCACCTTGAAATTCTTTCAAAAAATATATGCGCTGTACTTCTAAATAGGCCTCCCCCATTTCTTCAGTTTGTGCATCGTTGATATTCATCTTAATATATCCTACGTTTTCACCATTTTCCTGATAAAAATAATGAAATGATGATACATCATTAATTTCTTGTGTAAATTTTTCTACAGTGTAATTGTCTTTAAAAAATTGTTCGAAATCTTTGTCGTCATAGTATGCTCCGAATGTATCATAAAATGTTTTTTTAGCTAATGTTACCAATTCCATCGCATCTTTATCTGTAATTACTTTTACTTCCCCTGTCATATTTTCCCCTCCAACGAACTGTAATTTACTTTATAAATGTTTGTTCATGAGTTCATTTTCTAAGTAACTATGTAAAAATACATTAACACAAAGCAATTACAAATTGTATTTATTGTGTGTAACATCGATAAATGATACATTTATTCCAGTAAAATGATCGTATTTGAAAAGAGAAAAGAGAGGATGTATCGTTGTGGTAGAAACATTTAAAGCGTTTGTCATTGATAAGGATGAAAGTGGTAAAGTGACATCTACTTTTAAACAGTTATCACCTGCCGACTTACCTAAAGGAGATGTGCTGATTAAAGTCCATTACTCTGGTATAAACTATAAAGATGCTTTAGCAACTCAAGATCACAATGCAGTAGTAAAATCATACCCTATGGTTCCTGGAATTGATTTAGCTGGTACAATTGTTGAATCCGAAGCACCAGGCTTTGAAAAAGGAGAACAAGTAATTGTAACGAGTTATGACTTAGGCGTCAGCCATTTTGGTGGTTTTAGTGAATATGCTCGTGTTAAATCAGAGTGGATCGTTAAACTCCCTGATACAATAACATTAGAAGAAGCAATGATTTATGGAACAGCCGGTTATACTGCTGGATTAGCCATTGAACGTCTTGAAAAAGTTGGAATGAATATCGAAGATGGTCCTGTACTAGTTCGCGGCGCTTCAGGTGGTGTAGGAACATTAGCTGTACTCATGCTAAATGAACTTGGTTACAAGGTTATCGCAAGTACAGGCAAGAAAGATGTTAGCAATCAATTACTTGAACTTGGTGCTAAAGAAGTTATCGATCGTCTTCCCGTTGAAGAAGATAGTACAAAACCTCTTGCATCATCAACTTGGCAAGCTTGTGTTGATCCTGTCGGTGGTGAAGGTATAAATTATGTTACTAAGCGTTTAAATCACAGTGGGTCAATTGCAGTTATTGGTATGACTGCTGGTAATACTTATACTAACTCTGTATTCCCTCACATTTTAAGAGGTGTAAATATTTTAGGCATCGATTCTGTATTTACAGCCATGAAATTAAGACAACGTGTCTGGCGTCGTCTCGCAAAAGATTTAAAGCCTGAAAATTTACATGAAATCAAGCAAGTCATAACATTTGATGAACTTCCAGAACAACTTAATAAAGTAATTAACCATGAAAATAAAGGTCGCATCGTTATCGATTTCGGTGTAGATAAATAGTATTCATGAAAAAGACATCCCGTTATGCGAGATGTCTTTTTATTTGTTGTGGACTGTCAATTTTCCGATACTTCACCAATTAACATTTTACTTTAGTGCATTTTGGAAAGTCATGTATTTTCAGCCCCTATCATGCCTACACACTATACAAAATAAATGTTAATTAGTTTACAATTCAAATTTAATTTCTTTTCCTATATACATCAAAGGCATATATTAACCAGTAAATGACCGTGAATACACAACTATATAAAATAACTATTTCAAAATTTAATAAAAGTAAATATATCATTAAAGCTGATATAATAAGTGCAACAAAATAGTATATTATAGCTTGTCTCAATGTATCGGTTTTCATTGTTCTAACTCCCTTAGTTATAAAGTCGAATCTTCTAAATAATATCAAATTGAGCTTTATCATAAAATACTCATTTTATAAAAATATTTTCTTAGAACACCAAAAAGGGAATGGCTATTAAAATTTTAGACATTCCCTTATTAGTACAATTTTTTATTTTTAAAACTTAATATACATTCCACCTGAATCTGGTTCGGTAGGTATAAACCCAAATTTTGTATATAATTTATCCGCCGGGTAGTCTGCGATCAGGCTAACGTATGTACTTTCAACAGCAACTTGTTTAATATATGCCATAATATGCTCCATAATTAGACTGCCATATCCTTGACCTTGATAGCTATTCGAAACAGCAATATCAACAATTTGAAATGCTGTACCACCATCGCCAATCACTCTACCCATGCCAATCAACTGTTCATTATCATACAAAGTTACAGTAAAACAGGCATTGGGTAGTCCTTTTTCTGCGGCTTCCCGTGTCTTAGGACTCATACCTGCATTTACTCTTAATGCACAATAATCATCACATGTTGGAATATCATAAGTCACTTTTACCATCATTAACCCCACTTTTCATCACACATTAAACCGACTTAGTATAAATGTTTATTTACAATAGTCTTATTCGCTTCTTTAAAAACCTCATGATGACTTGAAACATAGCCTTCTGCGTTGGCATCAGGTTCGATATATGTTTTGGCAAGGTTTGCCGCATTCGCACCATCACTAAATGCACTTGCAATTAAATGTGATTTTGCATCATGAAAAACTATATCACCACAAGCAAAAATCCCTGGAATACTTGTTGTCGTATTACCAAATCCTTTAACACGACAATCATCATGCATATCTAACTTTGAAGATGTTTCACTCAATAATGTATTACAGCGATCAAATCCATGACTAATAATTACATCGTCAAATTTAACTGATTGTGTATCACCGCTCTCGACATGTTCCAAAACAACTTCACTAATATGCGTTTCATCATCATTGCCGACTAAGTATTTAATACGTGTTTTCGGTCGTAATTTCACATTCAAGTCTGTCACAAGTGTTTTCATAACTTCATGACCACTTATGTCCTCTTTCCGATAAACAACGGTCACGCTTTTAGCAATCTTAGCAATATCATGCGCCCAATCCAATGCAGTATTGCCACCACCTGAAATTAAAACATCCTTGTCTTTGAAACGTCTATAGCTTTGCACAACGTAATGCAGGTTAGTTAATTGATATCGTTCTACTCCTTTAATATCTAATTGTTTTGGATTAATAATGCCGGCGCCAATCGCAACGATAACTGCTTTCGAAGTATAAATTTGCCCCGCTTCTGTTTCGACCTCAAAATGTCGCTCACCTTTTTTCCTAATATCTATCACACGTTCATTTAAATGCACATCCGGTTTAAAATATAAACCTTGCTTAATTGTATCTTTTAAAATTTCATGACAAGGTTTCGGTGCAATACCACCAATATCCCAAATAATTTTTTCAGGATAAATTCTCATTTTACCCCCTAATTCAGATTGAACATCAATCAATCTTACAGACATATCTCGCAATCCAGCATAAAAGCTTGCGTACAAACCAGATGGACCGCCACCAATGATTGTAACGTCTTTCATTATGTGCCTCCTATGATTCTCTATATTCATTTCTTTCATTAACGCACTCAAATTGATAATAATTATCATTTAAAACCATTATACTATTTATACATACATTGTTAAAATAAATCGCATAGTTTGTAGCGGATAATTAAAACAAATATTTAACTATAGAAAAACACACCTCCCAAAGCTCCAAACAAAATTGTTATCTTTGAAAGATGTGTATATTTTTAATTCTAATTATTTTATTTTTTAAAAGACTCATCACGTGGTTCTTTAAGTATTGCTTGTCTTAATAAGAAAAACAGCAATAATAAACCTGCAAGCATACCTGTGTGGCCTATACCCGCAAAGCCCGCAAATGCTTCTGGAGAATATGATTTACCTGTAACTTGGAAAAATCCTTTAGTCACCATCATACCTATTGTAACGATAACACCTATATTGTATACATAGAAGAACCAATTAAATAAGTAATAACTTGATAATTTAAATAACTTCTCCAAAGGTAATAATATTAAAAACATAAACATACCTAAAATAAGTGTATGTGTGTGTACAAGTGATAATTGAGTTGTACCCGTAAAATCATATGCTTTTGTTAGCTCTCTATAAAAGAAGCCACTGAATAGACCTATGATCATATAAAAAAGAAATGAATATAATAACCTACGCATTTTGAATCCTCCCTCACCTTTTCATTATATCCGATTATACTGATTATAACAGTGACAAAATCGCGAAGAAATCACACAACCTTTTCATTTAACTTAAACTATTTTATCCAGTACAACATCGTTTTAAAATAAAAAACAACAATAGCTATACAATGACGCTCGCTACAAACGTCTTGCATAGCTATTTTCACATTTATTATATTATGACGGCACTTCAGTACGTTTTGTGCTATGTTTTCTAACAATAGCTGATACTAAACTTGATACAGCTCCAAAAATCATAAATCCAATGAACATCCACATTGTACTATTTAATTCAATATGATGATTTAAGTACAATAATTCTCTTATGCTTGTTGCATAATGCGTGAAAGGATTCCAATCGTATACGTATTTTTGATAACTATCAGGCAACATTTGTTTTGGTAATGTTACAAGCTGCATGCTAAAGAACATTAATATGAAGAAAATTGGAATTGACTTCATACCTAGCCATACCATGACACCTAAAATAAGTCCGACGAACCCTAAAATTGCAAATCCTACAAAGATTGCGATACGATTTGGATGTCCAAAATCAAACCCTTGTGCACCTTGCATGAAGTAAATATAAGCAAAGCTACCCGCAAATGCTGCAATAACAGCGAATATCATTTGACCAACTGATGCAATAATACGATGTTGAATTGTAATATTATTACTTGTTCTAAATGCAAAGAACAATAAGATAGAGGTTACAATTGAACCAATCCAAATCGGCATAAACATTAAGAATGGTGCATTACCACCTGCTTGATGATCTTTAACTTTATTAAGTTTTTCATTATCTACTTTAACAGGGTTTGTTAAATCATTAATGTCTGATGCATTGACTTTAACATTTTGACTTGTTAATGTTTCTAAGCTTTGCTTCGTAATTTGAGCGTTAATATTATCACCCATTCCAGTTAATACAGCTGAAGCAATTTGAGAACCTTGCAAGCTTGATCCCTCGCTTACAATTGTCTTAAATTTAGCCTGTTTAACATCGATTTGCTGATTCCCCATTTTTTGTTGCATTTGTTGAACAACTTGCGGTGGAATTTCACCAGAAGCAACTTTTTGCTTCATTTCTTCTTTTTTACTATCCATAACCACTTTTTGTGTCTTACTCATAGCATCTTTTGAAAAATCTTTATCAATTATCGCTACACCATAGATTTTTTGATTTTTCAAATCTTTTTCTAGATCTTTTTCATTTTTAACTTTAACCCATTTTATTTTATCAGAGTCGCTATCTAATAGTTTATCTTCTAATTTCTTCCCAATATTAATATTTTTATCTTGGATTGTTGTACCTTTATCCTCATTTAAAATACCAATTGGTAAATCTTTAGGCTTTGGATTATATGCTGGATAAAAAGCTAAAGAAAATATAACAAGGATAACCATAACTGCTATCGGTGCAATCCATAACATTTTATTTTTAAATATATTCATTTTATTTTTTACCTCCTTATTAGACAATGTGTTGAATATTTCGCATGTTGTCTATTATAATATGTTAATGGGATTAAACAATACACAATGTTCATCAAGTTGTTTAATAATCAACACATTATCCCATTTTGTTCAATTAAAAGGAGGCTGATTCATTTTTGAAAGAAGATAGGCGAATTAGAAAGACCAAATCCTCCATTAAACATGCGTTCACTAAACTACTACAAGAAAAAGATTTAGAAAAAATTACTATTCGCGACATAACAACTCGCGCAGATATCAATAGAGGTACATTTTACTTACATTATGAAGATAAATATATGTTACTCGCTGATATGGAAGATGAGTATATTTCTGAACTGTCAACATACACACAGTTTGATTTGTTACATGGCTCCTCAATTGAAGATATTGCAAATACATTTGTGAATAATATACTTAAAAATATTTTTCAGCATATTCACGATAATTTAGAGTTTTATCACACTATCTTACAACTTGAGCGTACAAGTCAACTAGAGTTGAAAATCAATGAACACATTAAAAATAATATGCAACGATATATTAGTATCGATCATACTATTGGAGGTATACCCGAAATGTACTTTTATAGCTATGTTTCCGGAGCAACGATTTCAGTTATTAAATATTGGGTATTGGACAAGCAACCCATTTCGGTTGATGACTTAGCTAAACATGTGCATAATATTATTTTTAACGGACCTTTAAGAATAATGGCAGAAAATCGTTTACATAAATCAAAGGCAGATATACAATCGTAACCATTGTTTGCTTTCCTCTAAATCCTTCAGAAAGGAAATATGAATTATGATTACTTCATTCAGACACTCAGAACATATAGATAAACATATTATAGAAACACCATTAGATCATACAGCTTCATGGATTAATGTTGTAGAACCAGATCGTGAAGAAATTGAAAGTCTTATGGAACAATATAATATACCTGAAGACTTTATTCGTGACCCATTGGATTCCGAAGAAAGTGCACGTATTGAATACGACGAAGATACTGGGTATTCATTGATTATCATTGACTTACCAATCGTCAATTCAACAAATCGAAGTGTGCTATCTTTCGTTACGATTCCACTAGGTATTATTATCGGAAATGGTATTATTGTCACTGTTTGTGACGCTGAAAATGAATTTTTAGAAAATTTACCAAAACGTGATATTAATTTAAAATTCCATAGCCGTTTCGCATTAGAAATTTTAATTACGATTTCCGATCATTATAATCGCAACTTACGTTTATTAAACAAAAGTAGAATTCGTATTGAAAAAGAACTAAAAAACAATATTACTAACAAACAACTTTTCAAATTGATGGAAGTCGAAAAAAGTTTAGTATACTTTTTAGCCGCATTAAAAGGTAATGATACAATTATTAAAAAATTATTCCGATTACCTGCAATTAAACGTTTTGAAGAAGATGAAGAATTACTAGAAGATTTAATCATTGAAAATAACCAAGCCATCGAAACAACCGAATTACACCAGCGTATCCTAGAGAGTATCACAACATCATATGCTTCTTTATTATCTAATGATATGAATACGATAATGAAAACATTAACGTTATTCACAGTATTATTAACGTTACCAACACTCGTATTTAGCTTTTTCGGTATGAACGTACCGTTACCAATTGACGATCATAGTTATATTTCTTGGATTATCGTGGTAGGTATTTCATTAATTCTTGTCGTAATTGTTAGTATTTTCTTATGGCGTAAGCAAAAGTTATAGCTAAAAATAAAAGGTATGACAGTCCGAAGTATAATGTCGATTGCACTAATTCTAAGTACAATCGCTTATATTTCCATAACTGTCATACCTTTTTGTTATTCTACAATTTCTTTATTTGATTTTCTTTTCGAAAGTACAAACGTTACTACAATAGCAACTATGAATGATATCGCCATTCCTATAAAATAGTGTAACCATCCTGCATGTACAGGATTAATTGAAATAAATCCTGGCAATCCCGCAGTACCTAATGCGATTGCTTTTACTTTGAAGAAAGCTATATATGCAGAACCAATTCCTGATCCGACTATAGCACCAATAAATGGATATCTTAGTTTTAAGTTAACACCAAACATTGCAGGTTCAGTAATACCAAGTAATGCTGAAATTCCTGAAGCTGATGCTACACCTTTTAATTTTTTGTTTTGTTTTATAATAAAGAATGCTGCAATAGCTGCCCCACCTTGCGCAACGTTAGACATTGTGGCAATCGGGAATATAAATGACCCGCCTGTTTTAGCCACATCCGCAATGAGTGTTGTTTCAACAGCAATAAAGCTATGATGCATACCTGTAATCACAATTGGCGCATATAATAATCCGAAAATTAATCCACCAATTGCCCCACCGAATTCGTAAAGCCAAGTTAAGCCATCTGATAACCAATAACCTAATTGTCTAGTAATAGGGCCCACAAATGAAAATGTTAGAAATGCTGTTACAAAAATAGATAACAATGGTGTTAATAAATTATCTAATACAGTTGGAATTACTTTACGTAATCCTTTTTCAATTGAAGCCAATATGTAAGCTGCTACAAGCATAGGTAACACTTGCCCTTGATAACCTACTTGATTGATGTGGAAACCAAAAACGTCCCAATACGGGATTGCTTTACCTGCTTCAATTGCTTTTGGAAAATCATACGCACTCATTAGCGCTGGATGAACTAGTATCATACCTAATGCAGCACCTAAAAATGGATTTCCACCAAAGCGTTTGGCTGCGCTAAATCCAATTAAAATAGGTAACAATGTAAATGGTGCGTTGGCAAAAATATTAATCATTTCTGCTAACCCTGCAAATTGACTGTATACATCAATTAATGATTTCCCTGCAAAGAATAAATCTTTTGCAGTTAAAATATTATTTAGTCCCATTAATAAACCACCAGCAACTATGGCAGGAATTATCGGAACGAATATGTCTGATAACATTTTTACAAATCGTTGTAACGGATTCATATTTTTAGCTGATTGGGCTTTTACTTCAGAAGTTGTTGACGCTTCTTTACCCGTTAATTTTTCAAGTTCACTAAATACTTTATTGACTGTACCAGATCCAATTATAATCTGATATTGTCCCCCAGTAGAAAAAGTCCCCTTAACTACATCCATATTGTTTAGCGCTTCTTCATTTACTAAACTTTCATCATTTAGCACTAAGCGTAATCTTGTCGCACAGTGTGCCATTGCGTCTAAATTTTCTTCTCCGCCTATCGCATTTAAAATATCTTCTGCGGATTGTTTATAGTTCATATATTTAGCCTCCTAATTAGAACCGGTTCCATTACTCTATTTAATTGTAACCGGTTCCAAAAATTTTTGCAATACTGTATTTGTAATTTTTCACATTCACTTATATCATTTATGTTAACGCATTCATTAATCTTGCTATTACATGTATATGTATATTACATTTGTAATTGGAGGTCGTTTTATGAAAGATCGGGGTTATGTAGAACAGCTTTGGCGCGAAGAAAAATATCACGTATTACTACACAGTCAACAAAGTTATCAATCAATTAGAAATACTTTAAAAAAAGATATTTCACTTCATCAATTACAACAAATGATTGATGAAGCATTATTAATTGAGCCCACTATCGGAAGTGTATGTAATGCATTTGATCATATGTGGGGTTATTTTAAAAAATGTGCAAATGAAGATGAAAAACAGCAATCTAAATTGCTCAAATCGGCTTTTATTAGTGGAAAGATAGAAAGAGATGTAATGTTAGACTTTTTAGCAGATTTAGCTGCTAAATACAACGTACATTATTTAATTGAGAGTCGTGTTTTAAAGACAAAAAGAAAGAGATAGACATTTGAAACTTTAGTTGTAACGGACAAATAGTAGTCATTGGAGTTCAGCAATTCATACTTTGTACTAAAGTTTACTTTAATCTATCTCTCAGGGTTTTAAATGTACATATCTATATTAAAGTGCGTTTCATGATGTTAGGAAGATATCATACACCTTTAATTAGTTACTGCATAAATCAATTTATATTCTTAATTATTACATTGTTTATATTTTAAATTCGGGGGAGTAATTTTAAGTAATATTTTGTTGCTGCTAATTCTATTGTTAATAAATTGATATTTTGATGTAGAAATTGAGTGTGAAAGTTAATAATAGATGATTTAGCTAGTAACATAATTAATTCATATATAGTCAAAAAGTTCTGTTAGTTACTGTTCTTGATGAATATTCTTTGATGTTAGGTGTTAGCTATTCTAGATGAGTTTCTTAGATGTGGATGCCTGTCTTGATGAAGTTATCTCTGATGTTAATAAAATACTTGATGTTGATTCTTAGATGTTAGTGCGATGTCTAGATGCTGATTCTATGTTGTGCACTTCTTGGTGACGTTTCTAGTTGATTATCATTAATCGCATCTCTTGATGGTAAATCTAAGGTGTTTATGCATTTCTAGATGTTAATTCTTCGCTGCTTAAGAATTATCTTGATGGTAAATCTAGTTGTGTCATGCATTTTCTCATGATGAATCTAAGGTGTTAATTCATTGTTGCGTGCTGATTCTTGTTGTTTCATTATCTCGATGGTGAATTCTCGTTGTCTAATGCACTTTTCTAATGATTATTCTAATTGTTACGGCAATAACAAGATGGATGTTCTTAGATGTTCACTTTTCTAGATGTTTATACTTATCTTGATGTTTTTCTAAACAGAACTTTTTAAACGCTTTTATTTTGTAGATTGTTTAAAATTTCTTAGTTGATGGTTATTGTTGTTTGGATTGAATAATTTTGTAGCGAATACTTTGTAACAGGGCTACTAAGAATTTTTATAAACAAGAAGTGAGTTCAATCGTACTAAATTCTAGCGTTCGATGACTTAAGTGTATGTCAAAACTTAAATAATGGCGATAAAATTTAAGTAATGGGTACATTTAATGTTTTTTGATTCAAACTTCCATTTTGGTCAACATGCTTTTTTTATAACATAGTTGAATATCAAAAAAATATTAGCATATTAGTTCAAAATGGCCATGTATTGTTTTATGAAATACATAGGTTTGAAATCTATATTAATTATGCACCAAATAATTTAATTAGACTCTATCGAAAATTTCCAAAATTTGCTTACTATCTTTCTAATTTTACTTTTATATTGTGCACAATGCATAATAACAAGCGTTTTCATAGTGATTTTCATTATTTTCTTTTATTTTTCACTATTACCTTTTCAAAAATATTCAACTATAATAGTTATACTATCCATGATTTGAAAAAATACCATGTTTAAAATTTAAACGATAGATTTCAATATATATTAGGCAGGAGAGAGAAATATGACATGCCAACTTAAAATACATCATACATTATCGACAGTACCAAGTCGTAATATCAATCAGATTATGGTGTTATTCTCATTAACAAATAAACTCAACATTACGATTAATGGTGAAACCAAAGACGTAAGTAATTATATAATTTTAATTAACCATGGTGATATTTATAATATCAACCACGGTGAAAATATTATCGAATTAAAGATACCAGTTTTTTATTTTTACCAGCAAGACGAAGATTTCTTTAACGGTTACTTAGATCGTCACTTGCTACAATCTAGTAATTATATCAAATCTTTAATCGCTGATTTAATAAGTACCCCAACAAGCTCATCATTAATGGGGAAAAATATCGGACAAAGTATAATTGATACTTTACTTAAAGAAGCTTTTATTAAAATCGATCATGAATATTTACCGAATATAGCCTTAAGTAATCCCGTATTTATTGATTGCGTAAATTATATTCATAGTAATATTGATGCACATTTATCTTTAAAAGATATTGCGATGCATTGTAACATTTCAGAATCATATTGTTCAAACTTATTTGTTCGATATTTGAGTATGAATTTTAAAGATTATTTTACAAGTATCAAACTCGTTAATGCCATCAATTTATTACTTTCTACAAAACATTCTATTACAACAGTTTCAGAATTGGCTGGTTTCAACAGTCATACAAATTTTGCAAATCAATTTAAAAATTACTTAAACTCCAGCCCGAAGCAGTTCCGTTCACTCGTTTCCAAAATTACAGAACCACCGCAAATACATTTCCAACAAGATAACGTATCACAGTTTACTGAGTTGATTTCAAAAATTGATTTAACAGCTCAGCTAGCCACAAATACAACAGATATTAATATAGATGATTTTGACCCGAAAGATCGAAGCCAACGCGCAAAAGTATTTGTTCGTTTTAGTAATTTTAATGAACTATTTCAATTTATCTTCAATGAGTATTACGATATAAACTTTGAACATTTACCAAAGCCCGTCGTTTTCATTGATGATATTCACGATATTGAAGTGAGTCAAACCAATTACAATCTTTTAAATAGATGTTTTGAAAAGCTTTTTGAAAAAAATATAGGCTTAGCCATCGCTATCAAATCGACACAACAATTTGAAACGATGAAACAATTGATTTTAACCTTTTTACAAGGTAACCAGGATTATAAAACAAGCAAAAAACTAGTCAAATTCATGTTAGTATTTTGCTCAAATTCAATGACGGCTGAAGAAATTCATCTATGTCATCTTAAAATTAAAAATAAAAATAAAGAAATCAAGTATAGTGTAACTGTTGATGGATTTTTAGAAACATATTCTACTGTTGAACAAGTTTATGATGTCATGCAACGTCTTAAATTCCATTATTACTTTATTGATATTGAAAATTCAAAAACAGCAGAGCAGCTCATTACTAAAAATCAGCACTATCATCAAACTGATACTCATTTTGAACAGTACAAAAAGTTTATACTAGATTCAGGTATATCATCAACTCAGTTTGTTTATAACAATTTGTCAGTAAGTGGTTTTAAGTATACTAATGATGGTAAAAATCCGATTCAATTGTCTGACATCGTATATCATTTAATTGCATTATTACGCTATGGCGGTGGAATAAGTTATCAATTATTAGATGATCATTCGAATTATATATCTTTATATAACAAGTACGGTAGTCCCCTTCCATTAATGCATCTATATAAGATGTTCAGACCTTTTGTAAATGAAGATATAGAAATAACTAATAATTATGTATTGAGTCGTAAAGATAATAATTACCACTTCTTATTATTCAATAAAATTAATGATCGTTATATGTCAGATGTAAAACAAGATTTTATTTTTCATAATGAACTGCCTCAAGATTCATTAATGATTATTAAGACTTTGAATCATGAACATGGTTCAATTCAACATTTGCTACCAATGAGTGACAAACTTGTCTACATTGAAAAAGAAATTTTAGATGAATTAGATAAAACGAATTATCCCAAAACAGAACTTGCTGTCCAGGAAGAATCAGGTAGAACTTTCGAACTTAAGTTAAACCATGATGAAGTAAAATATATTTGCTTCAAGCCAAGCTAAAATGAACTCTCGTGTTTAGTGACTTATATTAAAGGCTATTTATATTGTAAGGAGATGGTTTAATATGAGTAACCAACATGCAATTCAAGCAATAGAGGATGTTTTATCAACGTCAAAAGTTGGCGTTTTATCAACTGCATTTAATAATAAACCTAATAGTAGATATATGGTTTTCTATAATGATGGACTCACATTGTACACTAAGACAAACATTCATTCTGCAAAGGTAAAAGAAATTAAAGAAAACCCAGCAGCCTATGTATTGTTAGGATACAATGACACGACAAATCGCAGTTTCGTTGAAATGGAAGCTACGATAGAAGTAGTTTCTGATCAAAAAGTAGTCGATTGGTTATGGGAGACTCAAGATAAAAGCTTTTTCAGCTCAAAAGAAGATCCAGAACTCTGCGTTTTAAAGGTGATACCACAATCTGTTAAATTGATGAATGACAAATCATTAGATACACCTATCAAAATCGATTTATAAAACAAAGTATATATAGGAAATAACTTTAATGAAGCATAGCTATAACTATGTTAATTACTTAATGTAATCCATTATTCTTAAGTGTTTAATATTTTTACAATTATATTTGCAATATATTGTTTTTTTAGACACACTTTATTCACATTTAACGTGATTATGGTGTGTCTTTTTAAATTAATTTTATGTAATATAAATACTGCATTTGCAAACTGTTGCACTTTTAGGTATAACAGAATTAACTACATTTAAGGAGATTGATGAACCATGAAAAAGAAAAAAGGTTTTGGTCTTGGTATTAGTTTAATTGCCATCATGTTAATTGTATGTATTGTATTAGTAATCATGATGATGACTGGTGGAAAGAAAGATACATATTACGGAATTATGAAAGATAATACAACTATTGAAAAAATGATTAGTGAAAAAGATGAAAGTATTGAAAAAAATGTTAAATTACCTTCAGATTCAGATGTTAATGTTAAAAAAGGTGATTTTGTAATTGTTTATAAATTAGCAGATTCAGATAAAATTGTTAAAGTTAAAAAAGTTGACCATGATGACGTTCCTCACGGTTTAATGATGAAAATTCATGACATGGGCAAAATGCACATGAAACATTAATCGTGGTTTAAATTAAATTTTTAATTACTTTTTCGATAATATAACAGTAAAAGCAGCGGTAAGTTGATTTCCAATTTGAAATCATTTTACTGCTGCTTTTTATATTTGAAATACTTCATGTTGAATGGCTTCTCTTTCGGTTCGACTTCGCCTTGCGCATGCATAATAGCCCCTAACAACCAAAGGTTGTTTCTCTTTCGGTTCGCCTGCGCTTTGCGCATGCATAATAGCCCCTAACAACCAAAGGTTGTTTCTCTTTCGGTTCGCCTGCGCTTTGCGCATGCATAATAGCCCCTAACAACCAAAGGTTGTTTCTCTTTTGGTTCGCCTGCGCTTTGCGCATGCATAAAAGCCCCTAACAACCAAAGGTTGTTTCTCTTTCGGTTCGCCTGCGCTTTGCGCATGCATAAAAGCCCCTAACAACCAAAGGTTGTAAGGGGCTTTAAATGTCAGATAGTAATTTTTTTAAATTGATTTTAAATATTCTTGACCTTTTTCTCTATCGTATACATTTTCCCATTTAGCAATAACTACTGTTGATAATGCGTTACCAATAACGTTAACGCATGTACGAACCATATCTAATATACGGTCTACACCAATAATTAATGCCAAGCCTTGTGCTGGCAAGCCCATTGCACCTAATGTTGTAAGTAATACAACAATTGATGTACCTGGTACTGCTGCCATACCTTTAGATGTAATCATTAACGTTAACATCAAAACAATTTGTTCTGATAATGTTAAATGCATACCATACATTTGTGCAACGAATAATGCTGCGATTGATTGATACAACGCAGAACCATCTAAGTTAAATGTATAACCAATTGGTATAACGAAAGATGTAATGTCTTTAGGTGAACCGAAGTTTTCCATTTTCTTCATCATTACAGGTAATACAGCTTCTGAGCTTGATGTTGAAAAAGCTAATAGCAGTTCACTTTTTAAAATCTTAATAATGCTCATAATATTAATACGACACATCCATGCAACTATTCCAAGTACAACGAATACGAAGAATACCATTGCAAAGACAACTACTAATACTAATTTTAATAGTGGTAATAATGCTGATGCACCAAATGTAATAATTGTAGTACAGATGAATGCAAACACACCAAGTGGTGCTAATTTCAAAATTTTATTAATCATCCAGAACACAGCTTCTAATGATCCACTTAAGAACTCTTTAACTGGTTCTGCTTTTTTACCTACTGCAGCTAATCCTAATCCAAAGAAAACTGCGAAGAAGATAATCGGTAACAATTCACCTTTATTCAAAGCTTCAAAAAAGTTTGTTGGAATAATATGTACAATGGTATCAATAAAATGATTACCATATGTAGATTGTTCTGCTGCATGAGCAGTTGATTGATATTTAGAAATATCACCTTTAGGTAACTTATTTGGGTCTAATCCAGCACCTGGTTTAAACAGGTTACCGAAGATAATCCCTAAACCTATTGCGATTGTTGTAATAATTTCAAAGTAAAGTATTGTTTTCCAGCCATAACGCCCTACAGTTTTCGATTCCCCAACGTTCGAAATAGAAAGCGCTAGTGAGCAAAATACAACCGGTATAACGATCATTTTAATTAAATTTAAAAATACATCGCCAAATGGTTTAATGTAATTCGCTACATTCTCTTGTCCATATAATAAAAGTCCTACGACAACACCTAACACTAAAGCAATAACTACTTGCATAGGTAGGCTGATTTTTCTCTTGAATAGAGCCATAGTACAAACTCCCCTTCATCTGACATCACTCAATTATATCAGATAATTGATAATTATCTATAAAAATTTAAACTATTTAAACTTTATAGATGTCAAAATTGACAATTTTTCATATCAAAACTGTATAATACAAACAATTAAAACTCAACAAATTTTATCGTTAGTGCTATATAAATGTTCTATCTTACTTTGAAGGCTTGTAATTTTGATTAAAATATTTATGCTTTGCAGTTTTCAAACTTTTCTTTGTTTCAGTATCAAAGCCCTCAACAAATAGGCCTTTATAAGTACTAATCGGTTGAACTATATAAGTCACACCTGGTTCATCTTTAAAAGTAACTTCTTTATAGTAGAGACCTTTTTTAGCACTATACAGTGCTTTTTCTGATTTAATTTTATCTTTTAGATTTTTCTCTTCCAAATAACTGTCAATTAGTTGAATATTCTTATGACCTTGATATGTTTTCAGACCAAAGAAAAATGCAACAGCAACAATTAATGAAATAAATAATATGATGACAACTTTAAAAACATTGCTTTTCTTCTTCATTATACGACTCCTTTTTGATTATCTGTTCAGTATGAACGAATAAATTTATTTAATAAAGAGATTTTACCAGATTGTAACAATTTTTTTATTCACAATTTTAATGATAAAATTTGAATTTCAAATGCACATCTTTTATTAAATTTAATAACAAATCACATTTTACTATTAATTAAAATAATTGACTACTTTGAACGATTAAGATTGATATAATTGCATTCGTGGCAATTGTAAAAAACTTTCAATCCGCCCATTACCGATAAAAATACTAGGTTATAATTCAGAATTGTATTTTTTAACATTAAAATTCAATTTAAGACAATTCGATGATTGCGATGAAATCAGTACTTGACAACTATTACACTTCATAATATTGTTTATTTTAACAAGGAGTGATTGGATGTATGTAGAAAACAGTTATCTTAGTAAACAGCTATGTTTTTTATTTTACGTTTCTTCAAAAGAAATAATCAAAAAATATACAACATATCTGAAAGAGTATGATTTAACCTATACAGGTTACATTGTTTTAATGGCGATTGAAAATGATGAGAAACTTAACATCAAAAAATTAGGTGAACGTGTCTTCCTTGATTCTGGAACATTGACACCATTATTAAAGAAATTAGAAAAGAAAAATTATGTCGTTCGCACACGTGAAGAAAAAGACGAAAGAAATCTTCAAATTTCACTTACAGAACATGGTAAAGAAATTAAAGAGCCACTGACAGAAATTTCAATTAAAGTATTTAAAGAATTTAATATTTCAGGTCCTGAAGCATCTGATTTAATCCAAAATTTGCGTAATTTTGTTTCTAAAAATTTCGACAATTACGACAAAAAGTAATACCCCTTTTGCATAAGAAAAAGGGCAGAAATAGGAATAAATATCTTTATTCATTATCTTTTACATTGTTACGTGAATTTCGATGCTTATTTCGTTTGCCCTGATTCTTATTGCATTTTCCTTCCTATACATACCTATACCTATTGATCATTTATCCCCTTTTACTTTATCTTTTTATTTACTACTCATATAATGACTTTATACAACAAATATAATAATGGAAGTGATTATAATGAATTTCAATCAATTCGATAGTCAAAACATTTTTAATAATAATCCGAGTGACACATTTAAAGATTTAGGGAAACAAGTATTTAATTATTTTTCTTCACCCACGTTCCCCACAAATATATATGAAATAGATAATGTTTTTTATATAGAATCAGAACTATCCGGTGTCAATAAAGAAGATATCCAGATAGATTTTAATAATGATGTTTTAACGATACAAGCTGTTAAACATTTAAAACATCCAAATGAAAACTTAACTTTAGATGAACGAAAAGCTAATCAATTATATCGTCAATTCGATTTTGAAAATATCGATAAAAATAAAATCACTGCAAATTTTGAAAATGGTCTTTTAACAATGACATTGCCTAAAATTCAACCAAATCAAGATACGTCGTCATCAACAACAATTCCGATTTCTTAATTAAATACAACCAAGCCTTAATAACATGTCCCTACATAGGTACATGAAGATTAAGGCTTTTTAAATATCTTAATTTTAATAATGTTTTATTAACTCGTTTTTTTCAAAGCGCCATATTCTTTCTGATACAAATGTCGCATCGTTAATAATGCGATGACGCCAAAAAATGCTAGAAAAATAAACGCGAGGTGGCTTGAGCCAGTTAAATTAGCAACATATGTTATAACCAATGGTGGGAAGAATCCTCCTAGACCACCCATCATAGATACGATACCATTCGCCGAACCAGCTTCTTTTGAAAAGTATGATGGTACTAATTTAAAGATTAAACCATTACCGATTCCGGCACATACACTAATTGTTAAACAACCTACAGTAAATAATGCGATATGGTCCGAGATACCTAATATAACTGCACCTATAATCATCACTATAAAATCAATCATCAGTACTTTAACTGCATTAAATTTATCTCCAAGCATACCACCGACTGGTCTTAAAAATGTTGCCAGCGCAATGAATACACCTGAACGAATTCCTGCATCTACCTTATCAATACCAAAGTGGTTCACTAAATAGTTTGGTAAAAATATACCAAACGCTACAAAAGCACCAAACGTAATAAAATACCATAAACTTAAATAATATAGCTTATAGTTTTTAGATAGTGTTCTCATTTGAGCCATTAATGGCACTTTAACTTTACGTTCTTGTGCATCTCCAAAGATAAACATGATTAATGCGAACAACGCAATAATAATCAAATAGCTTCTAACTGTTGTTTGCCAACCGATGATGCCAGCTATCGGTGGTGCTAAAAAAGAGGATACCGCTGTCCCAATATTCCCCATACCATAAATACCATTTGCTAGGCCTACTTTTTCTTTAGGGAAATATTTAGGAACAGAAGTTACACCAACTGAGAAAATCGCGCCACCCACACCTAAAAAGAATCCTGATACCATCAACATACCCGGTGTTTGAGCTTGGCTTAAAAAGTAAATTGGGAATAATAATACAATAAAGCTAGTAAAGAATACCCATTTTGCGCCAATAATATTTGTTAAATAACCAAATGGCACACGAAGTACGGATCCCAAAATTACTGGTATGGCTAAAATCATCGAGATTTGTCCTTCTGTAACATTGACATCTTGTTTAATGAATGGCATTAACGGCGCTATAATACTCCACGCCATAAACCCAACAACTAAACTTAAAGTTTGTAATGTTAGTTGAAAGCCACCTTTTGTCTTATACATACGTTTCACCTTCATCAAAATAATATATTTTTAATAGATATCAATACTCTGTCTATACGGTTAGAGGTCAATGTTATTTAAAAATGCATTCACATGTATGAAAACATTATTCATAGACAAAGTATTGATTACACATTTATTTTATAATGATTGTGAAAAAATGAACATAAGGATATTCCCTTATTTAGATGGTGATTTCCCCTATACAATATTGCACATTATTCAAAAAAGACAATCTTTTATTATGATTAAAAAACGAAAATTTCCTATTAAATAACGGTCCCTTATTATCAAACATAAAATAGGTTATATTTTCTTCTTGAGTATCACGTTACGTCACCCTTTATGATGACTATATAAGGAGGGATACAATGTACAAAATCAACATTATTAGAAGCGATTATATATATAATCAATTGTTAAAAATACCATTAAATGAACGTGTATCATTTTTCACAAATGAAATTTTAGTACCGTTTAGAGGAAAGTTCGACACACAAAATATTCCAATTCAAAATGACAAGTCGCAATCATTTAGTGCAATTCAATTATTAGATGCATTCCAAAAATCACCTGAGCATATTAATGAGTCGGATAAATCCTCAATTCAATACTTTGACGATTTATTTTGGCACAACTGTGAACAATATTTAAAAAATGCTATAAATCATTTTGAAAAGTACGGTATTAAATCTAAAATATCCAATTATAACTTCACTGTTTTACTTGGAGATAGTAAAAAGCCAATGATGTCATTAAACGAAAATCGCTGCGGCGAAGGTGGCATCCCAGGTTATATTATGCTTTACTTAGTCCCAAGTCCAAGTACTTTATATTCGATAAAAGGCATTATTGCACATGAGACAAATCACAATATGCGATACCAATATGTTAAATGGGATGGAGGCAGTCTTCTTGAATTAATTATTTCGGAAGGTTTAGCTGAAAATTATGTAGAAGCATTATATGGTCAACATTACGTTGGTCCTTGGGTAACAAATATAGATTGGGACAGTGACAATATTAAAATCAAAGAAACTATTTATAATCATTTACACTTGAATCATATGTTTGATGCGATACCTTACCTGTTTGGCGACGAAATAAGTACAATTCAAGGTAGACAACCCGTTGGCTTACCGCACGCTGCAGGATATGCTTGTGGCTATTACTTAATAAAATATTTTTTAGAGAAGACTGGTATTCCGATTGAAAAGGCTACAATCATGCCGGCTAAAAAAATTATGAACGAGGTGACTGAATTTTGGCATACACATACACTATAAAAGACATCATGAAGATTACAGGTGTTACAAAAAGAACTTTACATTACTATGATGAAATTGGCTTATTATTACCAAAGAAAAATAATAAAAATTATCGTATTTATGAACAACAAGATTTAGAAAAGTTACAGAAAATTTTAGTGTTTAAATCTTTAGACTTAGATATTTCTAAAATAAAGCAATATATTTCATATGATAATAATGAACTTCGCAAAATATTATCTGAAGAACTTACAAATTTGGATAAAAAAATTTCTGACTTACAAGCTATACAACAATCAATAAGTAATTTTGTTAATGGTGATTCACTATTGAATTCTGGCATTTTAAATAACCCTTTACAATCACAATATGAAACAGAAGCTTCAATAAAGTATGGTAATACAAAATCATATCAATCATTTATTAAACATCAAGATAGTCTTCAAATTGATGATATACATGATGAAATGACATCATTATTCAATCAATTTAACCGAATGTCTTTAAATAATCATCCAATTCAAGATTGTCGAGATATCGTATTAAAATGGAAAAAGTTAATGATTACCATTGCAGATTTTGATGATAGTACATTATGTTGTATTGCTAAAACATATGAAAATGATACGCGCTTTAATGATTATTTTAGTACTTACCATAACGAAGATTTAACTTCGTACATTTCAAAAGCTGTCCATTACTTTTTATGTAAATAAAGTAATGAAAATCAATTTAAAATGATATAAATTTGAATACAAATAACCACATTATATTTCTCTTATCCAACAACATTAGACAAACCAGAAAACTTCTTATTATGGAAAACGAAGCATATATGTTTAATGGACAATAAAACAACC
Source organism: Staphylococcus argenteus (assembly GCF_000236925.1). Lineage (NCBI taxonomy): Bacteria > Bacillati > Bacillota > Bacilli > Caryophanales > Staphylococcaceae > Staphylococcus > Staphylococcus argenteus. Next base: position 2,397,259 of record NC_016941.1, read on the forward strand.
ACATTATAAGAGCGCCAGGAGACGTTTTCGTCTTCTGGCGCTCTTATAACAACTAAAAATCTAACAGTTTCTTTTTTAGCGCATATTCAACTAATTCTGGTTTACTTTTCAACCCAAGCTTCGTCATTATGTGTGTTTTATGCGCTTCTACAGTTTTCACAGATACAAATAATTTCTCTGCAATTTCTTTATTCCCGTAACCTTTAGCAATAAGTGGCAATATTTCTAGTTCTCGTTTTGATAAGATTTTAAAAGGATCTGATGTGTTTGCAGTATCCTGATTTGAATTAGATACAAACTCATTCACTAATGATGTTGTCATTTTCATATCTACATAAGTTCCACCTTTGTATACAGTTCGAATAGCTAACAATAACTGTTCATCTGGTGCATTTTTTAAAATATAACCTTTTGCGCCATTACGTAACACATGGAATAAATATTCTTCATCATCAAACATCGTTAATATTAAGATTTTAGTTTCTGGAAAACTATCAGCAATTTTACTTGTAGCGATAAGCCCTGATTCTCCAGGCGGCATACTCAAATCTAAAAGCAATACATCCGGTTTATATTCCATAACTTTTTGATAAGCCTCAACACCGTCTGCAGCAGTTGCAACTACTTCCATATCATCTTGATAATTTAAAATCATAGAAAATCCTGTACGCACTACAGCGTGATCATCAGCAATTACTATTTTCAATTTCATTCCCCCACTGCATGTTTCAAATTGGAATACTTAATCTAACTTTGGTACCCTCACCAATCTTTGTTTCAATATCCACAATACCATTCACAAGTTCTGCCCGCTCATTCATCCCATACAAACCAAGACCTGATCCTTTAGGTTTCGAACTAGGGTCAAATCCATTCCCATAATCTATGACTTCTGCGACTAAATGTTGATCTTGCTGACAAATCGTTACATGTATGTCATTAATATCAGCATATTTCAACGCATTTAATGTAGCTTCTTGTACAACTCGATAAGCAACTGTTTCAATTTCACTATCAAAGCGTATGTTCTTAATATTTGAATTATACCTTATATTGATTCCATAATTTTCCTCAAACTGCTTAAAATACGATTTGAACGCTGCCTCAAGTCCTAAATCATCAAGTGAAGCTGGACGCAATTCTACTGACATATTTCGTATGTCATCGATTAATTTTGCAACGATATATTCAATATTCTCAGCATCTTTAAGTAGTTTTTCTTTATCCTGTTGATATTTCAATAGACGTAATTGTACATCTACATTTAACATTTCCTGAATAACACTATCATGTAATTCCCTCGATATTCGCTTACGTTCATTTTCCTGAGCAGAAATTGTTTTACGCATCATACGTTGTTGATGTAACTTTTCTTGTTGTTCAATTTGAGACGATACATTTTGTAATGTAAACGCGTGAATGCCTTTGTCAGGATCAATAGTTTGATACGTCGCAGTAAAAGGCATTACTTTGTGATCTTTCGTCTTCATAAACACTTGAAAATTAGATGCTTGAACTTGCATAGATTGCAAAAAGCAATCTTGACATGACTGTACATCATACGCATTAGAATACCCTTCACATCTATGGCAAATTGCATTGGTTACTGCACTATAGTTATCTTTTTCAGATAAAATGTCCTTTGCTGCATCATTCATTGCAATGATTTTACCACTATCATCGACAAACACTATTTTTTCAATCGAATGCTCATAATACTTTTTTAGTAATACGTCTAATTGAATTTCATCATCACATGTCATTGCTTTCACCCTAATTCATCTCATTATTTATCATCATTAAAAATGCCGAATTTATACTGAATATCTTCATAATCGAAAATTTTCGGCAATGGGCGTCCATCTCTTTGACCAAATAGCAACACACCATAAACTTGATTTTTATACCACAATGGAACAGCAAAGACTGCCGTTAATGATTCACTCAATAATATTGGATAATCAATCTTTTCTTCAGGTCCTAATGCCAAACCTACATTTGCAATTATCATACGCTTTCCTGTTTTCATAACAGTTCCAGCTAACCCTTTACCTTTTCTTAAAATAATCAATTTAAATCGATTATTTTTATTACCTGAAACATAATGCCATTTAATTGGAGATGAAGGTTTATTCGATTCATAGAAAGCGATTGCCGCAAAATCATACCCTTCTTCTTTGCGTATTTTATCTAATGTCTCTTGAAAACTTTGATCTTCAATCATTGCTTCTGGTGTCAATTCTCTCACCTCTTATGTTCACGCTTTATTTTTACGGTAAATAATATATCTACGATTTATATATGTCAAAGGTACACTCCACACATGTACTAAACGTGTGAATGGCCAACATGCCATAATTGTAAATCCTAATAATATATGAATTTTAAATGCGATTGGCACACCACTCATTAACGCTGCATCTGGTTTCAACATAAATAATTGTCTAAACCAAATCGATAATGATGTACGATAATTAAAATCAGGATGTTGCCCATTAGTTACAAGTGTTGCATAACAACCCATAAATACGATAATTAATAATAAGACATTTACAAAAATATCCGACGCAGAACTTAATTTACGTATACTCTTTGTAGTAATACGTCTAGCCGTTAATAAAAACATACCAATCAGCGTTATTATACCAAAGATACTACCAATATACACAGCACCAATATGATATAAATGTTCTGAAATACCGAAGGCATCCATCCAAGATTTAGGAATCAATAACCCAACAATATGTCCGAAAAATACCGGTATAACCCCTAAATGAAATAATAAACTTCCCCACATCAATTGCTTTCTTTCAATTAATTCTGTCGATTTTGCCGTCCACGAAAATTTATCATAACGATAACGTGCAATATGACCTGCGACAAAGACAACTAAACATAAATAAGGGAATATTACCCACAAAAATTGATTAAGCATGATGTTCCACTCCTTTAGATGCTGTCAAACATAATTTCAATGTCTTTCTTAATGCCTGAATCACATAAGCGTAAGGATTATTCTCTTCGCCAAGTGCATTCGCCATCACATATGTTCCATCTTCAATAATCATAATAATTAATTGGATATTCTCTTCAGCTCTTGGATCATTTCTCCATTCTGCTACTTGTAAAAATTGCAGCATCAGCGGTAGATAATCAGAAAGTTCATTATCTACCATTTCTAGACCAAACATCTCATACAACACCTTTAATTTCGCTAACATTTGTCCACGTTCTTTTTGTGTATCAAACTTGTTATACGTCATATATAATGGTGCTTTTTTGGTAAAATCAAATGTATCTGTATAAATCGCTTTAATTTCTGATAATGAAAATGTCATCATTACATTTCTAAATGCTACTAAATCGTCATACCCTGGGTGGTGTTCCGAAATTGTTTCTTCAAAAGTCTTTGGATGAAACGTTAACTTTTCTGGAAAACATAACTGTTGTGCCATATATCCAAAACTTTCTTGATATTTTTTAAAATTATCGAAATTAATCACGGAAAATCCCTCCATAGAAATTCTCATTATAAATTTCTTGACCAGTTTTCCCTGAACCTACTGCAACGCCACAGCCTTCACAGTTATCTCCAAAATGCTCACCGCCGTAATTGTATCCTGTACTACCTTGTGCATGATACGTATCTAAATAGGTTTCTTTGTGTGATGTTGGAATAACAAATCGATCTTCATATTTAGCTAGTCCTAATAAGCGATACATGTCTTCAGTTTGACGCTCTGTTATACCTAATCGTTCCAAACGTGATGTATCAAATGGCTGTTGAGTGACTTGAGATCTCATATAACTTCTCATCATTGCCATACGTTGTAGGGCTCCTTTTACTGGTTCTGTATCTCCCGCAGTGAAAATATTAGCTAAATATTCAATTGGTAAACGCATTTCTTCAATGGCTGGGAAAATAGCATCCGGATTTTGAGTTGTGTTTTTTCCTTCAAAATAGCTCATAATCGGGCTAAGCGGTGGGCAATACCAAACCATCGGCATCGTTCTAAATTCAGGATGTAATGGAAATGCAAGTTTATATTCAATTGCTAACTTATAAATTGGCGAGTTTTGTGCTGCTTGAATCCAATCATAACCAATGCCGTCTTTTTCAGCTTGAGCAATGACTTCTTCATCAAATGGATCTAAAAATAAATCTAGTTGTTTTTCATATAATTCTTTTTCATCAACTGCTGATGCAGCTTCATGTACTCGATCCGCATCGTATAATAAAACACCTAAATAACGCATACGTCCTGTACAAGTTTCAGAACACACTGTAGGCATCCCCGCTTCAATTCTCGGGAAACAGAAAGTACACTTTTCTGCTTTGTTCGTTTTCCAGTTAAAATAAACTTTTTTATATGGACATCCAGTCATACAGTAACGCCAACCTCGACATGCGTCTTGGTCAACTAAGACAATGCCATCTTCGTCACGTTTATACATAGCTCCTGAAGGACACGATGCAACACAACTTGGATTCAAGCAATGCTCACATAAACGTGGTAAATACATCATAAATGTTTCGTCAAATTGGAATTTAATATCTTCTTCTATTTTTTGGATGTTAGGATCTTTCGGACCTGTAACATGACCACCTGCTAAGTCATCTTCCCAGTTAGGTCCCCATTCAATTTCAATGTTATCCCCCGTAATTTCTGAATATGCTCTAGCAACTGGCGAATGCTTCCCTGATTTCGCAGTTGTTAAATGTTCATAATTATAGTTCCATGGCTCGTAATAATCTTTAATTAGTGGCATATCTGGATTATAGAAAATTTTACCTAATGCAATCTTTGAAATTCTACTTCCAGATTTTAATTCAAGTTTCCCTTTACGATTTAGTACCCAACCACCTTTGTAGTGTCCTTGATCTTCCCAACGTTTCGGATACCCTACACCTGGCTTAGTCTCTACGTTGTTGAACCACATGTACTCAGCACCTGGGCGATTTGTCCAAGTGTTTTTACATGTCACACTACACGTATGGCATCCTATGCATTTATCTAAATTTAATACCATCGCAACTTGCGCTTTAATCTTCAAGCCAATTAACCTCCTTCATCTTTCTAACTGCTACATATAAATCCCTTTGGTTCCCAATTGGTCCATAATAGTTAAAGTGGTAACTAATTTGCGCATATCCTCCAACTAGTTGTGTTGGTTTCAAATGAATTCTAGTCGGTGCATTGTGTGAACCACCACGAGTATCTGTAATTTCTGATCCAGGTGTTTGAATATGTTTATCTTGTGCATGATACATAAACATTGTGCCTTTAGGCATACGATGCGAGATAACTGCTCTTGCCGTTACAACACCATTACGGTTATACACTTCTAGCCAATCATTATCATGAATATCATGTTTTTCAGCATCTTCATTTGATATCCAAACCGTTGGACCACCTCTAAATAGTGTCAACATATGCTTATTATCTTGATACATTGAGTGTATGTTCCATTTTCCATGTGGCGTTAAATAACGCAGTACTAACGCATCTGTACCACCTTTAATTTTCTTATCTCTATTCCCAAATACCATTGGTGGCAATGTCGGTTTATATACTGGTAAGCTTTCCCCAAATTGTTGGAAAACTTCGTGATCCACATAATAACTTTGACGTCCTGTTAATGTTCTAAAAGGTACTAGACGTTCTATATTCGTTGTAAATGGTGAATATCGTCGACCTTGTTTATTTGAACCCGGAAATACTGCTGTCGGTATTACTTCTCGTGGTTGTGAAGTTATATTTAAAAACAAAATTTTCTCAGCAGCGCGTTCACTAGAGATGTCTTTTAATGGCATTCCAGTTTGTTCTTCGAGATTTTCATATGATTTTTGTGATAATTTACCGTTCGTAGCAGATGAAATACTTAATATCGCATCAGCTACATTACGTGCTGTATCAATACGTGGTCGATTCGCTCTCACAGAATCATCATCTCTATCACTCCACGTACCTAACATACTTTTTAATTCTTCGTACTGCTCACTGACACCGAAACTTACACCATGTGCGCCAACTTTCCCTTTTTCAAGTACAGGACCAAGCGTGACATATTTGTCGTAAATTTTAGTGTAGTCGCGTTCTACAATTGCAAAGTTAGGCATTGTACGGCCAGGTACCGCTTCAATTTCACCCTTAGACCAATCTTTCACTACGCCGTATGGTGTTGAAATTTCTTGCTTTGTATCATGGCTAAGTGGTGTTATCACTACATCTTTAAATGTTCCTGGTAAATAGTCTTTTGCCATTTCTGAAAATGCTTTTGCCAACGTTTTATAAATATCCCAGTCTGAACGCGATTCCCATAAAGGGTCAATAGCTGGATTAAAAGGATGTACATATGGATGCATGTCTGTAGATGACAAATCATGCTTCTCATACCAAGTCGCTGCTGGTAATACAATGTCAGAATATAAAGGTGTAGCTGTCATTCTGAAATCTAAAGAAACGACTAAATCTAATTTCCCTGTCGTTTCCTCACGCCATTTAATTTCTTCTGGTTTATCATCTTCATTTGGTGTAGCTAATAACCCTGATTTTGTGCCAAGCAAATGTTTCATAAAGTATTCTTGTCCTTTTGCAGAACTTGAAATTAGATTTGAACGCCATATAAACAATGATTTCGGATGATTCTTTTTCAAATCCGGATCTTCTATCGCAAATTGCGTTTGTTTTGACTTAACTTCATCTATTGCGCGTTGCAAAATCTCTTCATTTGAATCTATACCTTCATCTTTGGCTTCTTCTGCAAACAACAAGCTATTTTTATTAAACTGTGGGTATGATGGTAACCAACCAAGTCTAGCTGCTAACACATTATAATCAGCTGGATGTTGGTGTTTTAACTCCTCTGTTTTAGCTAATGGAGATTTTAATCTATCTACATTAGACTCTTCATATTTCCATTGGTCTGTCGCAAAGTAGAACCAACTTGTTCCATTTTGTAAACGTGGTGGTCCTTGCCAGTCTTTCGCAAAAGCGACAGTACTCCAGCCTTCTATTGGACGACATTTTTCTTGTCCCACATAGTGAGCCCAACCGCCACCATTCACACCTTGACAGCCACATAACATAACTAAGTTTAAAATCGAACGATAAATAGTATCTGAGTTAAACCAATGGTTAATACCTGCACCCATGATAATCATTGAACGTCCTTCAGTATCGATGGCGTTTTGCGCAAATTCTTTAGCTACTTGAATGACAACGCTTTGTTTAACACCTGAAATTGCTTCTTGCCAAGAAGGTGTATATTTTGACTCTGCATCGTCATAACCTTTTGATTCTAATTCATGATTAAAACGTCGAACACCATATTGACTCGCCATTAAGTCAAAAATTGTAGCAATTCGAACTTTGTCACCATTTGCTAAAGTAACTTGTCTTGTTGGGATTGGACGTTCAAATATGCCATCTCCATCACTATCAAAGTAAGGAAATTGAATCGTTTCTAATTCGTATCCACCTTCTGTCATTGATAACGTAGGGTTAATTTTAGAACCATCTTCTGTTTCTAGTTTTAAGTTCCACTTCTTACCTTCTTCCCAACGTTGACCCATTGTGCCATTAGGTACGACTAAACTATCGCTGATTGCATCATGAATAACTGGTTTCCATTCACCTTGTTCTGTTGTTTGACCTAAGTCACTCGCTCTTAAAAATCGACCCGCTTTATATCCATTTTCATCTTCATCTAACATAATGATAAATGGCATGTCTGTATATTGTTTGGCGTAATTTATAAAGCGTTCATTAGGTTGGTTAACATAATGTTCTTGTAAAATAACGTGTGTCATTGCTTGTGCAATTGCAGCATCTGAACCAGGATTCGGTGCTAACCAGTTATCAGCAAACTTCACATTTTCTGCATAATCAGGTGCTACTGAAATAACTTTTGTACCTTTATAGCGAACTTCTGTCATAAAATGTGCGTCTGGCGTACGTGTTAGTGGTACATTAGATCCCCACATAATTATGTATGAGGCGTTATACCAGTCACTTGATTCAGGCACATCTGTTTGCTCTCCCCAAATTTGTGGAGATGCCGGAGGTAAATCTGCATACCAGTCATAAAAACTAAGCATTTCTCCCCCAAGTAAGTTGATAAATCGAGCACCAGCCGCATAGCTAATCATAGACATCGCTGGGATTGGTGTGAATCCAGCGATTCTGTCAGGACCATATTTTTTTATTGTATACAGTAATTGTGCCGCGATTATATCTGTAACATCTTTCCAATTGGAACGCACATGCCCTCCCATACCTCGGGCTTGCTTATACTGTTTGGCTTTGTCTTCATTTTCAACAATAGACGCCCATGCAGCAACGCGATTACCATTGTTTTCTTCTAATGCTTCAGTCCATAAATCCCAAAGTTTTCCACGAATATATGGATATTTGATTCGAAGTGGACTGTATTCATACCAAGAGAATGACGCACCTCGAGGACATCCTCTCGGTTCATATTCAGGCATATCCGGTCCACAACTTGGATAGTCAGTTTGTTGGTTTTCCCAGGTAATAACACCATTTTTCACAAACACTTTCCAAGAACATGACCCTGTACAGTTAACACCATGCGTTGTTCTTACTTCTTTATCATGGCTCCAACGTTCTCTGTACATTTTTTCCCATTCTCTACTTTTACTTTCAAGGATCGACCAATTTCCATTAAATTTTTCTGTTGGTTTAAAGAAATTCAATCCAAATTTTCCCATATTTATATCCTCCTACGTATAAAAATACGATGTGTAGATGTCGTGTTTTTTAATACTTTAAAATGCCCAAGACTATTGCTTTAATTAGATTGTACATTTTTTCACAAACATAAAATATTAGGGAATTACCTAATAACTATAGGAATTTCCCTATCAATAACAGGATTTTATTGAAATACTATACAATCATGTATGGTCATACTTATTGCCAACCTAAATCTTTGAAATTTGGTACAACGACAAATAAGGCTTCAACACGAATATATTCACTCGGTTGAAACCTTACTTATACATTTTTTAATAAATTAATGACATAGTACTGTATTAGTATCTGCACACTCGGTTGAAATATATGTCACATTTTCTTGTTGCTTAATAAACGTATCATAATAACTATATTGCGACGGATGATATGTGCCATTCGATGTATCATTTGGATTTAGCATACAGCCATAACCTTCGTCATATAAATGTTCACAGAGCATAAGGGCGTCATGCTTAGAACCACTTACAACATAAAATTGTTTCGTAGGATCTAATGATTTGTGATTCTTTTCAGTATAACCAACAACTTCACCAATAATACATATACCCGGTTTCGCCTCAATTGAATAGTGTTGCAGTTTTGAAATGATATTACTTAAACGCCCTTTAACAACAAACTCATTAAAACACGATGCTTGAAAGACAATCGCTATCGGATAATCAATATCTGTGTATTGTTGTATCTGTGTGATAATTTTCCCTAAACGTTTTACTCCCATATAAATTGCTAACGTGCCACCACTCACTAAGGAATTGACATCAACTTCATTTTCTTCTGAATCTTTAAAGTGACCTGTCGAAAATGTCACACTTTTAGCAACTGTACGCATTGTTAAACCTGTCTGCATCGTAGCAACAGCTGCGCTTGCAGATGTCACTCCTGGTACAATTTCAAACGCAATATGATGTTCATTTAGTGTATCGACTTCTTCTTGCACACGACCAAATATCGCTGGATCGCCGCCTTTAAGCCTAACAACCTTATTATATCGACGTGCTGCTTCCACGATACATTCATTTATTTTTTCTTGTTGAATGTGTTTTGCATAAGGCTTTTTACCAACATCGATAATTTCAGTAGTCGACTTCGCATATTGTAAAATTAACGGATTCACTAATCGATCATATAGTATGACATCCGCTTCACGTATTAATCGCTCAGCTTTTTTAGTTAAATAATTCGGATTACCTGGGCCCGCCCCTATCAAGTAAACCTTGCCATAATCATCTACAGACATATATATACGTTCCCGTCTGTAACTTCTACCTCATAAACATCTACACAACCTTCATCAGGTTCTTGAACGATACCTGTATTTAAATCAATTTTTTGATCGTGGAGTGGGCAAAATACATATTCACCACTCACTGTTCCTTCAGATAATGGCCCTTGTTTATGTGGACAGATATTGTGAATCGCATGAATTTTACCACTTTCTGTTAAAAACAATCCTACCTCTTTGCCTTTAACAATAACCTTTTTTCCGATTAGGGGTGTTAATTCATCTATAGTTGTCACTTTAATTTTTTCTTTTATTTCCATGTATTACACCTTCTCCACTTCAAAAATTTTACGTGCTTGCGCATTGCTAGTTATTGCTTCCCAAGGTTCAGCTTCGACTGCTTTTTTAGCATCCATTATGCGTTCGAATAGTTCATTTTGTCTTTCTGGGTTAAGTAACACTTCTTTGACATTTTCAAATCCAAGTCTTCTTAACCACGGCGCCGTTCTTTCAGCATATATACCTGTTTCACGATAATATTGCATCAAAGCACCACATAATTTAATTACTTCATCTTCTGTTTCTACAGTTGTTAAAAATTCTCCCTTTTCAACTTCTGTACCACCATTACCACCGATGTAGATTTGGAATCCATTTTCAACTGAGATAATACCAAAATCTTTAACACCTGATTCAACACAACTTCTTGGGCAACCTGATACACCCATTTTAAATTTATGAGGCGTATCGATGTATTCAAATGTTTTTTCTAAACGAATGCCAAGTCGCGTCGTGTATTGCGTACCGAATCGACAAAATTCTTTACCAACACAGCTTTTAACTGAGCGTGTTTTCTTACCATATGCTGATGCCGAGCGCATACCTAGGTCTTCCCATATATTTGGTAATTCTTCTTTTTTAACTCCATATAAACCAACACGTTGTGAACCTGTCACTTTAACCAGTGGTACATGATATTTCTTAGCCACTTCTCCTAGACGAATTAGTTGATCTGCATCTGTAACACCTCCACGCATTTGAGGAATAACAGAAAATGTACCATCATTTTGAATATTCGCATGGTAACGTTCGTTAGCAAATCTTGATTCTCTTTCATCTTCATGATCATGTGGATAAACCATATTTAAATAATAGTTAATCGCTGGTCGACATTTTGGACAGCCACCTTTATTTTTAAAGTTTAAAACATGTCGAACTTCTTTAGATGTTTTTAAACCTTTCGCTCGTATTTGCGTTACAATTTGATCGCGTGTCAAATCTGTACAACCACATATACCAGCAGGTTTTGCAGCAACAAAGTCATCACCTAAGGTATGCTCCAAAATTTGAGCAATTTGCGGTTTACATTTACCACATGAATTACCCGCTTTTGTTTTAGCCGTTACTTCTTCAACTGTTGTAAAGCCATTTTCTGTAATCGCATTTACTATAGTGCCTTTATCAACACCATTACAGCCACAAATCGTTTCATCATCTGCCATATCTGCAATTGATGTTGTTGCCTCTTCTCCGCCTTTAGTAAGCAATGATACAAGTGTATAATCTTCAGTGGATTCACCTTTTTTCATCATGTTATAGAAGCGCGAACCATCATCAATGTCACCATATAACACTGCACCTACCACATTACCGTCTTTTAAAAATATCTTCTTATAGTTATTATCAATGCTATTAAATATTTCAATCCCTTTAATTTCAGCATTTTCAACAATTTGACCAGCGCTATACAAGTCACATCCTGACACTTTCAATGATGTAAATGTTGTGGAACCTTTGTATCCATTTGTTTCGTTACCCGTTAAATAGTCTGCTAATACTTTACCTTGTTCATATAATGGCGCAACAAGTCCATAAACTTTACCGTTATGTTCTGCACATTCACCGACAGCATATATATTATTATCACTTGTTTGCATCACATCATTGACTACAATACCTCGATTAACTTCTAAACCTGATTCTTTTGCGACTTCAGTATACGGTCTGATACCAACCGCCATGACAACTAAGTCTGCTGGAATTTCACGTCCATCTGCTAATTTAACGCCTTCAACATCATCTTCGCCTAAGATTTCAGTTGTGTTCGCTTGCATTTCAAACTTCATACCTTGCTTTTCTAGATCAGCTTTAAGCATGTTACCAGCTTTACGGTCTAACTGCATTTCCATTAACCATTCAGCTAAATGTAACACTGTCACTTCCATACCTTGATCTAATAAACCACGCGCACATTCTAAACCTAATAAGCCCCCACCAATAACTATCGCTTTCTTTTTGGTCTTAGCAATGTCCATCATTTTTTCAGTGTCATCAATCGTTCTCCAACCAATAACACTTGGTAATGTTGAACCTGGAACAGGAATGACAAATGCCTTAGATCCTGTCGCAAAAATCAACTTATCGTATGCAACTTCAACGCCATTAGCAGTCGTTACATTTTGATTCTCTCTATCTACTTCAACTACGGGATCATTTGTAATTAACTTAATATCGTGTTCCTCATACCACTCATAAGGATTCATAATTGTTTCTTCAACAGTCATTTTATTTTGTAAAATATTTGAAAGCATGATGCGGTTATAGTTAGGATAAGGTTCTTTACCAATTATTGTAATATCATATAAATCGTTGGCACGCTCTAATATTTCTTCGATTGTTCGAATGCCCGCCATACCGTTACCAATCATTACTAATTTTTGCTTTGTCATAAAATATGCCCCTTTACTACATAATATTTATTTCAAAAAGGTATTAATGTTTCGTTTGTGATTTTACATTTTTATTGTAGTCATTAAGTTTTCTAATCTATCTTTAATTATCCGCTTTAAAATTGGGTCGAAGTTAATTGAAGGTGTGATGTGTATATCTGTATTAATAGCCATGTCATTAATTCGTTGTTTTACTTTGTTAACTAGTCGCCCGTCATATAAAAACAAAGGCACGATAATCAACCTTTGGTACTGTTTCGCAATTTCCTTTAAATCAAGCGTAAAGCTGATTGAACCATAAAGTGTTCTCGCATAAGTTGGATGATTAAGTTGCAGTGTTTGAACACATGTTTGTAACTCATCATGTGCCTTTGTATACTTCCCATTTATATTGCCATGTGCAACAACGACAATACTTACTTGTTGTTCTTCATCTACTAGTGCGTCATCAATACGTTGCATGATGATTTCTGTCATTAAAGGATGTGTGCCAAGTGGTTCGCTAACTTCAACCGTTATACCTGGATACATTTGCTCCATTTCACGAATGATATTCGGTATATCTTTGAGATAGTGCATTGCACTAAAAATAAGCAAAGGTACAATTTTGAAGTGTATAACTCCGTTTTGAATCAACGTCGTCATCACTGTTTCTAAATCCTGATGCTCACTTTCTAAAAATGCAATATGATAATGATGTATCTCATCTTTTATTAATTCAGATATAAATGTTTCTAAAGCTTTATTCTGTTGTCCACGCCTCATGCCATGTGCAATAATGATATTCCCATTCACCTTGACCACCCTTTCACACGTATTGTATACCAAATCTTTTTGTTTTTGTGAAAACAATCACATAAAACTATAAAATCAGGGATTTCCCTGATGCCTGTAATCATGCATATTCCTTATACGTTTTTTTATATTTGCTAAAATAAAAAGCGACTAATATATTAACACCTACTCAACATTCATTTGAGCAAGCACCAATATATCAATCGCTTGTTGTGCGTGTGATTTTCTTTAAAATGGTGGTTGACCTAAGATTGATTCTTCAAACCGTTCAGGAATAAGAACTTTACGCATAATAACACCTAAATCACCATCATCATTTTCATGTTCACTATAAATTTCGTAACCTCTTTTTTCATATATTTTAAGTAACCATGGATGCAACCTAGCAGATGTACCTAAAGTTACTGCTGCTGCCTTTAATGTATCTCGTAAAAATTTTTCTTCAACATAAGTAAGTAATTGACTGCCATAGCCTTGACCTTCATATTCCGGATTAGTCGCGAACCACCAGACAAAAGGATAACCAGAAATACTTTTTAAACTGCCCCATGGATATCTAACCGTTATCGTAGAAATAATTTCATCATCAATGGTCATGACAAATGTCGTATTTTTATCTATGTTTTCTTTCACAGCATCTAAATTTGCATTAACTGAAGGCCAATCAATACCTAGTTCTCTAAGAGGTGTGAATGCTTCATGCATTAATTGATGTAGCACCTCTGCATCATTTTCATTTGCAAGTCGAATCATTGTTTTTGTCATATTAATCCCCACTTTTTTTAAATGATTTAACCATATTTTGTTTTTAAAATAAATATCCATCAAAGTGTACCAATAAATTTATCACATGTCAGAAAGTATGCTTCATCTGAATAAACCAATACTCGCATTAATCATATTAAAATTCACTCTCTCAACGTAAAAAACCATTCAAATTCATGAATGGTTTAGAAGGTTGATTCGATGTTACGCTATTTAATCACTACATCTTAATTATTGTTGCTCTAAACGATTACGCTTACCATTTAAGAAAGCATACACGAGACCTACAAAAATACCGCCACCGACAAAGTTACCTAAGAAAGCAAAAACGATATTTTTTAAAACGTGTAACCATGAAACTGCATCAAGGTTAAAGAATACCATGCCTGCGTAAAGACCTGCATTAAACACAACGTGTTCATATCCCATGTATACAAAGACAACGACACCACAAGCTATGAAGAATGCCTTTGTTAGGCCGCCTTTGAATTGCATAGAGATGAAAATACCAATATTGATAAAGAAGTTACAGAAAATACCTTTTGTAAAAATATTCAACCATGTTGAATCAACAGTTTTTTTCTGAACTAAAGCTGTTAAAGCTTGTGTCATTTCAGGTGTCATAACATGCGCAAATTTCATTAAGAAGAATAGCACAAACCCACCTAAAATATTACCTAAGAAACAATATAATAAAATCCAAGTCATCTTCTTAACAGATACGACTTTATAATACCAGCCTACTGTAAAGTACATGAAGTTACTTGTTAATAATTCAGAGTTAGTTAATACAACTAAAATCAAACCTAAACTAAACGCAATGGCTCCCATTAAATTGATGAGTCCATCTACGTGAGTACTCGCAAACTGCGTCTTTATTCCGAACATAAATACAGTAACGATTGAGAGTAAAAACCCTGCCATCATTGCTTTAAGCATGTATCGTCCAGGTGTTTGCTGTACCATTACTTGCTTCATTTGTACTGAAGATGATATTGAATCAACAATTGCGCCTGTTGAATATGTATCTTCAACTGTTTTCTTATTTTCTATCACAGTACTTCCCCCATTTACTTTGATCAAATAAAATTTACTTTCTAATTATATTAGTAAATCAATGTAATTGATAGATTAAATTTCAGAAAAATCTTTTTATTATCTCAAAAATGTAGTTTTCTTTCATAAAAACAGCGAGATAAATCGCGTGATTGGCTAATATCTTTGTGCTTATAGATATTACGACGCTCATTTTATCTCGCTTTATTATCAAGCTATTTTTTATATTTTTTTAAGTTTGAAAAGAAATGTAAACCGTAGGCAAATACACTGTAACCAATTGCAGTACGTAAAATAAACCTTATAAATTTATTAGGTACACATTTTGACGTTACTGAAATAGAAGATAGTAGTGTTGTGAAAATATACAATATTAAAACTTTGATGTAACGTTCTACCATCGAATCATCCCTCATTTTTATAATATTACAAGATTATTATAAACCGAATGAAACAAAAAAGTTTTTACATATTTTCAACAACTTTATTTCAATAATGCATCTAGTTGATCTAAAGTTTGATTCATGCCTTCTTCCACACCCATTTCAATTACTTGTTGCGCTGCTTCTTTTGTTGGAAATGTTGAAATAGATGTCACAGTCGTCTCAGTTTTACTAGTTTCTGAAAATGACAAAGTTATCTTCATACTTGGCATTTTAGTATCTTTGTTTCCCTCTGATGTTGCAAATGAGTCAATATATTCAATTAAATGCGGACGTTTAACTGTTTCGTATTCTGCTAACGTATAGCTCGTCATTGCAGGTGTTTTGATTGCGTAAAATGCATCGCCACCAGTTTCTGCATTAAAACGAAACACTTTTGTGCTAGCCCCTTTTGGATGAAACCATTTTTCAAATAATTCTTTTTTAGTATAAGCATCAAATACCTTTTCTATTGGTGCTTGTATTATTCTTGAAAAAATAATTTTATTATCTTCAACTTTAATCGTCATATACTCACTCCCTATTTTATCTTCTTTCATCTTAACATGCATTCAATAATATGCATTACCATATCATTGTTTATTAATTAGCAATAAGTATATCATTGCTACAGTTGAATAAATGACTGCAAAATAAAAAACACACTCCATTCGACTTTTACAGTTGAATAAAGTGTGTAGAGCTGTTGAATTAATGTGCTAACATTTCTTCTTTGATTTGGTCTTTATTTAATTTTGAAGGATAATACGTTGGCCAGTTATCCATTTCTTTTAATAAAGCGTCATTATCATTACCCATAAAGATATGGAAATGCTCAGCTTTTTTAGGTGCAATATTGTGGTCACTAAATTGGATATATTTCGGTAAATCTTTATCATTACCATCTACCAATTTAAACATAAATCTTACACCACGATTTCCTTTAGGATACTTCAATATTTTCTTACCATTGTATTCATATTTACCAGTATGTTTCTTACCATCTTTAGTAAATGTAATTTCATTACCTTTAATATCAATATTAGAAATATCAGTTTTATATCCTTTTTCATAATACGCTTTTAAATCTTTTGCAGATTTCTTAGGATCTTTTTCAGCTTTATGTTCCATTACTTCATCAAGCGTACCATCTTTTAAATATGGATAAACAGATTGCCATTCACCAGCATAGTCGCTAAGTTCACGATCTTTAACTTGTTCATCTTTAAAATAACCATCAGAGATCGCTTTGTCATGTTTGCTTTCAGCTTTGTCGTCTTTCACTTTAATATCACTATCTAAAACTTTGCCGATATTTTCAATATTTGTTTTCATTAGTGATTGATAAGTGATGTTATCTTTTTTCTGTTGTTCTTTATTTAAAGATTCCATGTTGTAGAATTTTAATGGTTTTGCATCTGTTTCTTTACGAATCGTTTCAGTCACTTTATTTGCTACGTTATCTTCATAAAGAATATATTTAGCATTACTATCTCTAATTTCTTTAACAATTTTAGTTAATTCTTTTTGTGATGGATCTTCAGCATTCATGTTTTGAATACCTTTTTGTACAAAACCATAACGATCAGCTAAGTATCCGATAGATTCATGCGAAATGAATACCGCATTACCTTGCTTATCTTTTGTAACTTGCTTCATATCATTATCAAGTTTTTTAAGATCGTCGTTTAATTTTTTATAATTTTTCTCGTAATCATCTTTATGTTTTGGATCTTTTTTCACTAACTCATCTTTAATTTCTTTAGCGAACGTTTGGTTAATTTTAGGATCTAACCATACGTGTGGATCATAACCACCATGGTGATGATGATGTTCTTCTTTCTCATGATCATGATCTTCATGTTCTTCACCATGTTCATGCTGATCAGTTAAAAGTTTTGATTTATCTAATTTTTCCTCTAAAGATAACTTCTTATCTTTATCTTTGATTGTTGATGCTACTTTCTTAGCAACTGGATCTAAATTGTCCCCTGTATACATAAACAAGTCTGACTTACTTGCACTTAAAATATCTTTTTGCGTTGGTTCATAACTATGTAAATCTGTTCCTGCTGGATAGATTGACGATACTTTTACGTGTTTCCCACCAATTTGCTCTGCAAAAGATTGTAATGGATACACAGTCGTTTTAATTGTTACCTTACCATCTTTATCTTTTCCATCATCATTCCCACATGCGGCTAATGATAAAGTTATGGCTGGCACAAGAAGTAACATACCTAATTTCTTTTTCATAGTCACCCTCCTAAATAGTAATCTTTACGTTTTAAAATTATATACTCATGCTACTTAAAATACAAGCACTGTTTTTACAAATAATATAAAGTCGAATCATACTTTAGATGTTATTCCCATTTTTAATCCATATGATACATGAACGCAGTGCGTAAATGATTTAGAAATTTTATAGTATATATACGGACATCAATAATACAAGAAAAAGACAATTCCTATTATATTCACAATAGAAATTGCCTTATCGTATTGTCCTAAAAATAGCGCTCTCATTTTAAAATATTAGTTTTTCAGACTTAATAATGGTATCTACAGGATGCTATTTTTATGTGATTATCGTCAACTGTATAAACCAACCTATGTTCGTGATTGATACGTCTACTATAATAGCCAGATAAATTCGATTTTAACTTTTCAGGCTTACCTATACCTTGCAATGCACCATTTCTATCAATGCTTTTAAGTAACTCATTAATCTTCTTTACCATTTTTTTATCGTTCTGCTGAAAATACTCATAATCTTCAAATGCCTGAGGCGAGAACGTAATGTTTAACCTAGCCATTACACATCTATTTCTTTCGTTACCATTTTGCCTCGTTCTAAGTCAGCAATTGATTGGGCTAAGTGTTCAGCATTATTTGGATTCTGTTGAAGGTAAAGGGTTTCAATCATAGAATTATAATCTGCTTCTGACATAATTACTACGTTTTTATCATCAGTAGATGTTACAGTTACCACATCACTATCGTCATTTACCTTTGTCATAAGCGTCTTTAAATTCTGTCTAGCGTAAGAATAGTTTTTTACAATCATATTTATTGCCTCCTTTTACCGCAATTTAATTGTACAAATATTTGTACAACTATACAAGGGTGATGTCTTAAAATACGCCTGTCAAAATAATGAAGAAAATAAATAACTATAATATCTTCTCTTATTCTCCTCAAATAAAGTTGACATAGCAAATTCCAACTTTTCAAACTTCATAGATTGAAAAAGGCAATTCCTATTATATCCACAATAGAAATTGCCTTATCGTATTGTCCAGTAAAATTATGTAACAAACATATCTCAACAATTAAAATTATTTAATTTTATCTTTTAATAACTTCTCATAACTTTCATAATCATATGGATCTTCGACTTTTTCACCATTAATAAATGCCGTCGGGGTCGTTTTAATATGATTATCTTTAGCTATTTTTTTATCTTTTTCAGCAGCTTTCCAAGATTTACTATCTTTTGTTTTATAATCTTTTATAATTTTATTTTCCGTATCTTTATCTAAATGAAGATTTTTAATTTGTTTATCTAACACTGCTTCTGTTAACCATTCTTTATTTTCATCTTGTTGCGCAGCAAATAGTTGCTTTTGAAAATCTAAAAATGATTTAGGTGCGTACATCAAAACTGCATGACTCGCACGCGAACCTACTATTGAATCTTTACCTAGGAAAGCTAAATTTACGAATTGATATTCCGCTTTGTGGTTATCTATATAATGTTTTCGTAATTTAGGCATAACCTTTTCATCTAATTCTTTACAATAAGGACATTTATAATCGCCATAGATGACAATTAATGGCTTGCCACTTTTCGTAGATGTCGTTGCTGATTCTTTTTTAGCGCAAGCTGTTAAAACTAACATGCTTACAATAAGTATAGTTAGTAATTTTTTAGTCATAGTTACTCCTATTCATAGACTAGTTTGTCATATTTTCTTCTTGATAATCCGCTTCATGTTGTTGATAGTATCGTCTAGAATCAAAATCCTTTTTAAATGTCACATGTTTACCACTAAAATCATATCCAAAGTAATGTACTTCGTCATCATTACTCAATGGTTTATAGGCTAATATGATGATTTTATCCTTATCGTAGACATAAATATTAGCATCTTTGCGTTCAAAATGATCAACACGATCACCATTGCCATTTTTAGCAAGTTGCTCTTGTTTCTGATTTTGAAGTTTAACTGCTTCATCTATTTCTTTCACATATTTGTCATTACCACATCCCGCCATAAAGATAAGTAATAAAAATATCGCTATTACCAATCGCTTCAATACATCCACTCCTAATTTTTATATCCAACTAACTTTTAATATATTTAATACTATACACCGTCTAACATCAACGCGCTACAACAACTGTTATACATTTAATATAAAACAACTAAGATATAATTGTTGTGTATAGTAACAGAAAAATATATTTGATTTTCTATGTGTGTTTATATTCATTTTTTGATAAAATAAAACAATAGTATTGTTAATAAATTGAAAATTTACAGTTCTATTCAGAGAGGGACGGGATAAAATGAACTTTGTAACTTTGACTTCAGAAGAATTCAATGATTTTACAACAAAGTATTTCTCACATTACACACAATCAGCTATTCATTTTGATAACAGAGTTGATTTAAAAGGTGATGTGCATCTTGTGGGAGTTAAAGATGACAGCGGAGAAGTAGTAGCAGCTTGCTTATTAACAGAGGCACGCACACTTAAGTTTTTCAAATATTTCTATACACATCGTGGACCAGTGATGGATTATACAAATCAATCATTAGTCGCATTTTTCTTTAAATCATTAACTTCATATTTAAAGAAACAAAATTGTTTATATGTACTTGTAGATCCATATTTAATTGAAAACTTACGTAATGCAGACGGTGAAATCATTAAATCCTTTGATAACCGAGCATTCGTTAAAACAATGTCATCATTAGGTTATAAACATCAAGGGTTCCCAGTGGGTTATGATTCAATGAGTCAAATTCGTTGGCTATCAGTATTAGATTTAAAAGACAAGACAGAAGATCAATTATTAAAAGAAATGGATTATCAAACGCGACGTAATATTAAAAAAACATACGATATCGGCGTTAAAACTAAAACGTTAACGATTGATGAAACGCAAACATTTTTCGATTTATTCCATATGGCCGAAGAAAAACATGGTTTCAAATTCCGAGAGCTACCATATTTTGAAGAAATGCAAAAATTATACGGTGACCATGCCATGTTAAAGTTAGCTTATATCGATTTGAACGATTATTTAAAAACTTTACAATTAAAACATCAACAATTAACTGCAGAGCTTTCAGGTGTTGAAGAAGCGTTAAAAGAGAGTCCTAATTCAAAGAAAAATAAAACAAAACGTACACAGCTAGAACAACAGTTAAATAGTAATAAGCGTAAAATCGACAACACAATCGAACAAATTGAACAAGAAGGTGCAGTGTTAAACTTAGCCTCCGCATTGTTCATCTATAATGACCATGAAGTTTATTATTTATCGAGTGGATCAAATCCTAAATATAATGCTTACATGGGTGCTTATCATTTGCAATGGGAAATGATTAAATTCGCCAAAGCGCATCATATTGATCGTTATAACTTCTACGGTATTACTGGAGACTTTTCAGAGTCTGCTGAAGACTACGGTGTACAACAATTCAAAAAAGGTTTTAACGCGCACGTTGAAGAGTATATTGGTGATTTTATCAAACCAATTAAGCCAATGTTTTATAAAGTTCAACAGTATTTAAATCACAAACGTCGTTAACAGATTAATATATTGTCTCGTAAACATAACAAAGAACCACACATCATGTTCATGGCAAAATCGCCATATTAACATGATATGTGGTTCTATTGTATTAATCTTCATTTATAACATTTAAGAAACGTCTTAATTCTTCTGTTTTCGGACGGTTGAATATATCTTCAGGTGCCCCTTGTTCTCCAATCATGCCCTCGTGAATAAATACAATGTTATTTGATACTTCTTTAGCAAAACGCATTTCATGTGTCACAATGACCATTGTCATACCTTCATTTGCTAAATCTTTAATAACCTTTAAAACATCATTCACAAGCTCAGGATCAAGTGCAGATGTTGGTTCATCAAATAACATCACTTTAGGATTCATAGCTAATGCTCTCGCAATGGCAACACGTTGTTGCTGACCACCTGACAATGCATGTGGTCGTTGATCTTTAACATGTGTCAAACCAACTTTTTCAAGTAATTCAAGTGATTTTTGTCGTGCTTCAACCTTTTTCATCTTTTTAACTGTAATAAGACCTTCCATCACATTTTCTAATGCAGTCTTATGTGGAAAAAGATTATAACTTTGAAATACCATACCAGATTGTTTACGAACTTCTATTTGTGATTTTTTATCTTTAGATGTATATGTTTTGCCGTTAACATAAACAGTACCTTCTGTTGGAATTTCTAATGCATTAATCATCCGTAACAATGTTGTTTTACCAGAACCAGAGCGACCAATTAATGTTACAACCTCACCTTTATTAACAGATAAATCAATTCCTTTGATAACTTCAACATCATTAAATGATTTATGGATATTGTTCAATTGAATCATGAGCGATACCCTCTTTCAATATAAGATTCATAGATACCTTGGATTATTGAAATAATAAAGCATACCACCCAGTACATTAGCGCAACTAACACATAAATTGTTAAATATTCATATGTTGTAGACGCAACTTCTTGAGCTTTTCTAAACATTTCTGCTACTAAAATAAATCCTAGTAATGATGTATCTTTGATTAAACTTAAAAATGTATTACCAAGCGCAGGTATTGATACTCGAATTGCCTGCGGTAATATGATGCGTTGTATCGTTTGACGATATGTCATACCAATAGAATATGCAGCTTCCGTTTGTCCTTTTGGTATAGAAATAATACCGCCACGAATAATTTCTGAAGCATATGCACCTACATTTAATGACAAACCAATAATGGCAGCGACCACAGGTGCTAATGTCCATTGATTGTCTGCGTCATTTGTTAGCAATCTGCCTAATTCAGGGATACCATAAAATATGATAAACAATTGTACTATCATGGGTGTCCCTCGAATAATTGAGACGTAAACACGTGCAATACTTCTCAAAACTTTACTCGTTGAAATTCGCATCAATGCTGTAAATAATGCAATAATCAATCCTAATACAAATGTAACTAATGTAATTGGAATAGAATATTTCACTAATCCTTCGAGCATTGGCCCGAAAGCTTGTTTTGCAGCATCAAGTGCATGTAGTTGTTCACTATTTAGATTTAGAAACATCTTGACCAAACCATTTCTTACCTATTTTAGCTAATTCACCGTTTTCCTCGATTTTTTTCAAGCCATCGTTGAACTTTTGAACTGTTTTGTCATCTACTTTTTTAGAAAATGCAAATGCAGATTTACTTTGTTCAGCATTACCTTTAATAGCTTTGATCTTAGCATTAGGTTTTTGTTTTTTATAATCTAAGTATGACAGACTATCATTAAATGTACCATCAACACGCTTAGACAATAATAAATCCATTGATTGGTTAAAGCCATCAACTTTTGTAATATCAGCACCTTTATCTTTAGCTAATTTACCGTAATTAGACGTAAATGTTTGTGCTAACTTCTTACCTTTAACATCATCAAAATCTTTGATATCTTTCTCATTTTCACGAATAACTAATACAGCACTAGAGAATGTGTACGGTGTTGAAAATTTATATTTCTTTTCTCTATCTGGATTAATACCAACTTGGTTCGCAATTACATCAAAACGCCCTGCGTCTAATCCTGCAAACATTGAATCCCAAGATGTTTCGTTGAATTTAAGTTTCAACCCTTCTTCTTTCGCTACTGCCTTAATAACATCGATATCATAACCAGTTAATTTACCATCTTTATCATGGAAACTAAATGGTGCATAAGTGCCCTCAGTACCAACATTAATTGTCTTACTATCTTTACTAGCTTCCTTGTCTTTTGACGAATCATTTCCACATGCAGCTAGTACGAAAACAAAAGCTATTATCACAAATAAAAGTCTTTTCATAGAATATATCTCCTTATTCTTATTATTCTAATCGGAATAAAAATATTTTAATCTGAAACGCCAGATAAGTCAATATGTTGAACTTTTGTTAAAAAGCGTTATATAGCTAACAACTTTTATTTATTGATGCTCATCAACTTGCTTTTTCTTACCTTGTAACATAAATGAACAAAAGAAACTTATAACTGTAATCAACAGAGCAAATAAGAATCCTGTATGGTAGCCATGTAACATCGAATCAATTTTAATTTGATTCATCATTTCAATTTTGTTCAATCCGTGATAATCGGACATGTTCGGCGAAAAGTTTTTACTAGCATGCGATAAAATAGTAATTAACATTGCTGTACCAATCGAACCAGAAATTTGTTGAACTGTATTAGTCATTGATGAACCATGTGCATTCATTTCAGGTGCCAATTGATTCATCGTGTGTGCCATAACTGGTATTAATCCTAAAGCGATACCAACCATTCTAATTGCATATACTGTTGCTAACATAATTGTAGATGTATGTTCATCCATCACAACAAAGTAGGCAGTTGTTATAATTACAATAGACATACCTACCAACGCCAATTTTCTCGGACCAAACTTTTCATATAATGCGCCAGAAGTCATTGACATAAATGCCATTACAATAGCACCAGGTAATAAAGTCAAACCAGAATCTAAAGCTGAACGATTCAGTAAGTTTTGTACAAAAATTGGTAAAATTGTTTCTGATCCAATCATTGAAACCATAGTGACACCCATAATAATAATTCCAACAGTAAATTGTTTGTTTTTAAACACACCAAAATTTAACAGCGGTGTTGTTAAACGATATTGACGTAGTACAAACAATGCGACAAGTACAATGCCACCAATCATTGATATTAATACAATTGGATTATCAAATCCTTTTTCAGAAATTGAACTTGTACCATATAATAAACCACCGAAACCTAGCACAGATAATATAATAGAAATCATGTCGATAGGCACTTTAACATTTGTCCCTACATTTTTAACTGTTTTAAAACCAATAAAAAACGTAATCGCTGCAATCGGTGCGACAACGTGAAATAATGAGCGCCAATTTAAATATTCAACTAAATAACCAGATAAAGTTGGCCCAATTGCTGGTGCTAAACCAATTACTAGACCAAAAATCCCCATATATTTACCACGTTCATGTGGTTGAAAAACATCTAAAATCGTTGTCATCATTAATGGCATCATGATTCCAGAACCTAATGCTTGAATAATTCGTGCAATTAGTAAAATTGAAAAATGTGGACTTAATCCACCAAGCATTGTACCTACAAAAAAGATTAATATATCAACTAAAAATACTTGTCTTGTTGTATAACGTTGTATGACTAGTGCTGATAGTGGAATAACAATCCCATTAGTCAGTAAAAAAGCTGTAGTCAACCATTGTACTTGCGTATATGAGATATCAAAATCTTTCATAATACTTGGTAAAGCCGTTACCAATAACGTTTCATTAAGCAACCCAAAGAAGCCACCCATTAACATTGTAATAATCATCGTAAGCTTTTGTTTCTGTGACATTTAAACACATCTCCCCTCACTATCTAAAATATATCCCGCAATTTTTAGACATTCGGCAATTATACCTATTTTCCAATAAATAAGCACGTCTTTGATTCTAATTTTTCACAAAACGTAATGATTACTATTTACATTTAGATTAGAATGAGGCATAATATAAATACAAGGAGGGATAGAGATGAAATTAGATTTACAGACTGCTCGTCGTAATTTAAATAGCCCTAACATTAAAACAAGAAAGCGTGCTTTGAAAATTATTAAACAACATAAAAGAGCGAAATAATTGTTTTAATTTGACTATATTGTATATCTAACTATATTTTCGAGTATCCCTAGCTCGTCAATATATAACTCTATACTTACTATTTCCTTACATTACTTCACATATTTAAGAGCTGCATATACACTCACTCCTTGTGTACATGCAGCTCTTTTTTATAAGTAATATTTATCTTTAACTTCTAAGTCATCTGTTAATTCATAAACAAGCGGGGCACCTGTTTTAATTTCATAGTTGATAATATCCTCATCAGAAACATCTTCAAGATATTTAATTAATGCACGAATAGAATTTCCGTGTGCAGAAACTAATACCGTTTGACCATCTAATAAATATTGTGAAATGTGATCAGTCCAAAATGGAATCACACGCACTAGAGTATCTTTTAAGCTTTCTGAATATGGCATCATGCGCTTGTCTAAATGATTGTAACGACGATCAGCTAAATATGCTTCACGTTGTTCTTCAGTTTCTGCTGGTGGTTTCACATCATAAGAACGACGCCAAATGTGAACTTGTTCTTCACCGAATTCTTTCCTAGCATCATCTTTATTTAAACCTTGCAACCCACCATAGTGACGTTCATTTAAGCGCCAACTTTTGTATACTGGAATCCATTGTTGTTTAGATTCAGTTAAAATATAATGCGTTGTATCTAAAGCACGTGTCAGTAATGATGTAAATGCTACATCAATCGCAATATTATTTTCTCTTATTTTTTCTCCTGCTCTAGTAGCTTCATTAATACCTAGTTCCGATAAATTAACATCTTCCCATCCAGTAAATAAATTTTTAGCATTCCATTCACTTTGTCCATGACGACATAAAATTAATTTTGGCATAACTAATAACCTCTTTCCTTTTATCTTAGGATGTTATTTCAGGAAAACTGAAATGATTTAACTTTTGTTTTGCTTTAAAATCCAAAAATTAAACCGCTAGTTTATAGATATAGAATACATAAACCTTATTCCCCATTTTCATTTATTTAATTCATAAACAAATAAATAACTTCCTATTAACAAATCATATTATACACCTTTACGATACATTTTTCTAAATATCTAAAAATATTTTTAGGTGAACCTAAATTATGTATAGATAAAAACGCTTCAGTAGATAACTTTATACCTACCAAAGCGTTAAAATATTTATAAATGATCTGGTTCAGGATGTACATAGACTGAGGATATACCTTGTTTATGTAAATGATGTTCAACTTTATCACAAATTTGATGTGCTTCTACTAATGATAAATTCGCATCTACAACAATGGTTACATCAATAAATACGCTACTTCCATGATAGCGTCCTTTAATACTTTTAACATCTTGTACTTCATCAACTTCTAAGATATCGTTACGATACTCTTCTAATTCTGTCTCATTAAATCCATCACTTAACATAAAAATGGCTTCCTTGAAAATGCCAAAACCTGTATACACAATCAATAAACCTAAAAGTGTAGCTAAAATAATATCGACAATCGGAAATCCAATTTGAGTAAATATTAATCCAATTGCTGTACCGATACTAACTAAACTATCAGATAGATTATCTTTTGCAGCTGAATTCAAAGAACTACTTTTAGTCTTTTTAGCTAAGCGTTGATTTATAACAAAGACAGCCAACATGACAAGACCACTGATTAAACTGATAATAATTGTTATTGCATTTGGTACAACATCATCTTCTTTAAATAGACGAGGCGCATTCTGGATAACTACTTGAATACCAACAAACATAATAACGAATGACACCAACAATGAAGATATGTTTTCAGATTTCAAATGACCATATGGATGATTTCTATCAGCAGGTTTAATAGAAATTTTCAATCCAATAATAACAGCTAAAGATACAATAATATCTGTCATATTATTTAATGCGTCTGCCCTAACTGCTGCAGAATTAAAGACAAAACCTGTCACATATTTAACAATGGATAAGATAATATATACGGTTAAACTTAAATAAGCACCTCTTTGCGCCAATTTAAGGTTTTCATTATGAGACATGCGTTGAACCACCTTGAATTAGTATAGTATTAATATTATGAATGATTCATTTTAAATTTACAACGTTTTTATTTTTTATAAATTTTTATAAAATAAAACTAATTTTTCCATTAGCATTCCCTAACAAATTTTTTTAGCCTTTCTGCGAAATTTATTAGCTAGAAAGGCTTATGAATTCGTTGCGAAGCTAACGAATGTGTTCATTGATCTTCTGCAGAATTTATTTGTTAGAAAGGCGCCCAACTTCCATTGCTTGTTAACTTTCGCTTCGAAAGTTTCTATGTTGGGTCCCTATACATTCGTTGCGGAGCTAACGAATGTGTTCATTGATTTTCTGCGAATTTATTTGTTAGAAAGGCGCCCAACTTTTACTGCTTGTTTTAGAAACCAACTTAGCATCCTACTTATTATTTCTACTCTTTTAACACGCTGAATATTCTGAATAAAAAGCTTATTTAGTTAGTTAACACAAGTTAATCGATTAGTTAACATTAGTTAATAATTAGTTAATTTCCATTTGTATGCACCTGTGATAAATTCTAAAAGCATACAATAAATTTAATATGTAAAAAGAAAGGGAATTAACATGAAAAATAAACACATCTCTAAGTTGCTAGTTGGGGCAGCAACTATTACTTTAGCTACAATGATTTCAAATGGGGAAGCAAAAGCGAGTGAAAACACGCAACAAACTTCAACTAAGCAACAAACAACTCAAAACAACTATGTAACAGATCAACAAAAAGCATTTTACCAAGTATTACATTTGAAAGGCATCACAGAAGAACAACGTAACCAATACATAAAAACATTACGTGAACACCCTGAACGTGCACAAGAAGTTTTTAGCGAATCACTTAAAGACAGCAAAAACCCTGATCGCCGCGTAGGACAACAAAATGCTTTTTACAATGTACTTAAAAATAACAATTTAACTGAAGAACAAAAAAACAACTACATTGCACAAATTAAAGAAAATCCTGACAGAAGCCAACAAGTTTGGGTTGAATCAGTTCAAGCTTCTAAAGCAAAAGAACGTCAAGACATTGAAAATGCTAATAAAGCAATCCAAGACTTCCAAGATAACAAAGCACCACATGATAAATCAGCAGCATATGAAGCTAACTCAAAATTACCTAAAGATTTACGTGATAAAAACAATCGTTTTGTAGAAAAAGTTTCAATTGAAAAAGCAATCGTTCGTCATGATGAGCGTGTTAAAACAGCAAACGATGCGCTCGCAAAATTAAAAAATGACGATTCTATTGAAAATCGACGTTTAGCTCAACGTGAAGTTAACAAAGCACCAATGGATGTAAAAGAACATTTACAAAAACAATTAGATGCTTTAGTAGCTCAAAAAGATGCTGAAAAGAAATCATCACCAAAAGTTGAGGTCCCTCAAATTCAATCACCACAAATTGAAAAACCTAAAGCTGAGTCGCCAAAAGTTGAGGTCCCTCAAATTCAATCGCCAAAAGTTGAAGTACCTCAATCAAAATTACTAGGTTACTATCAATCATTGAAAGATTCATTCAACTATGGTTATAAATATTTAACAGATACTTATAAAAGCTATAAAGACAAATATGAAAATGCAAAGTACTACTATAATACTTACTATAAATACAAAGGTGCGATTGACCAAACTGTGTTAACTGTTCTTGGCAGTGGCTTGAAATCTTATATTAAACCTCTTGAAATCAAAAAAGATAGTGGTTTTGCACAAAAATCATATGCTCAAGTTAGAAATTATGTAACTGAAACATTAAACACAGGCAAAGTGTTGTACGCATTTTATCAAAACCCGAAAGTGGTTAAAGCTGCAATTACAACTGCAGAAACTGCATCATCAATCAAAAACACATTAAGTAATTTATTATCATTCTGGAAGTAATCAGTCAAAAATATCTTCTCTAGTTTTACATCTTTATTTAAATAATTTTCGTATTAAACTGTCCGTATATATGAACCGTTGATTCTTTGTTGAATCAGCGGTTCTTTTTAATTTCAAATCGATGTCCTTTCCCCACAGCAAAATTCATGTTCCCCTATTTACTTTGTTAAATAAATATTACTTCGTTAACAAATCGTTCATCATTTAATTGAACTTTCACCACTTTATTAACATCAATCAACTATGTAAATGTCCACACTATATTATTCTAAATCTGCTATCTCCAAAATAAAATACATTCAATTTCGAAAACACGTAACAAACATTGATATTTCGCAATTTCCTTAATGATGTTCATCAATATGCTTCTAAGTATTCTAAAAGAAAAGGTCAGTTTTCAATGTTTCAAAATGTATTATCAAAATATGTTGATAGTAATTAACTTTTAACGAATAGTTAATTTGATAACGCTTAACAATATATTATTCTTAAAATGAAAGAAAAAATAAATAGAAAGAAAGTGATTTCTATGGTTAAAAATAAAATATTAGCAGCAACTTTATCTATAGGTTTACTTGCTCCTCTTGCCAATCCATTTATAGAAACGTCTAAAGCAGAAAATAATATCGAAGATATCGGCAAAGATGCTGAAATAATTAAAAGAACTCAAGATGTTAGTAGCCAAAGATGGGGCGTTACTCAAAATATTCAATTCGATTTTGTCAAAGACAAGAAGTATAACAAAGATGCTTTAGTTGTAAAAATGCAAGGTTTTATTAAATCTAGAACCACTTACTCAGAACTAAAAAAATATCCTTACATTAAAAGAATGACATGGCCATTTCAATATAACATTGGTTTGAAAACGAAAGATCCTAATGTTGACTTAATCAACTACCTTCCTAAAAATAAAGTAGAAACAACAGATGTAAGCCAAAAATTAGGCTATAACATTGGTGGTAGTTTTCAATCAGCACCATCTATTGGTGGTAGTGGTTCATTTAATTATTCTAAAACAATTAGTTATACACAAAAAAGCTATGTAACAGAAGTGGATAGCCAAAACTCAAAAAGCGTTAAATGGGGTGTCAAAGCCAATTCATTTGCGACTGATTCAGGGCAAGTATCTGCATACGATCAATATTTGTTTGCACAAGATCCAACAGGCCCATCAGCAAGAAACTTTTTCGTTCCGGATAATCAACTACCTCCTTTAATCCAAAGTGGCTTTAACCCTTCATTTATAACAGCACTTTCACACGAAAGAGGTAAAGGTGATACAAGTGAATTTGAGATTACTTATGGCCGAAACTTAGATGCCACATACGCTTATATATCAAGAGATCGTCTAGCTGTTGATAGAAAACATAATGCATTTCCAAATAGAAACTTTACTGTTAAATATGAAGTTAACTGGAAAACACATGAAGTCAAAGTAAAAAGCGTATCTCGTTAGTATTAAAATATATTGATATATCATTGATTACAGCAATAAATTGTTACTAAAAATTTCTAATATCATTGGTATTTCACAACAAATTACACATAACTTACAAACCCAATAGTAAAATGTGATATTGCAGTATTTATAAGCAATTAAATGTCTTGTACATTACAGCAAAATAGCAATTTCAAAATATATGTCATTAAATAAAACCCTGAGGTAATTCGTTATCTCAGGGCTTTTAAATCATTTTTCACACTTCTCATTTATAACTTCCTATCAACCTCTTTCTAATTTTCTCAGAACAACACTAATCAATTTTTCTAAAATAAAAATCAAACACTACAAAATACAAATACGTATTAACGATGAACCAATTTAAGCCAAATCCTTAAACATTTATTCTCAAGTTAATAAACATTTAACCTTTAATTGAAAATAAAAAAGAGTTAAAAAACCAAAACACTATATTTCCAAACATTAAGGTAAAAACAACTCAATATATTCGTAAAATTAATCTTGTTCAAACGTTCATAAATATCAACTAACACAAGGGTTTCACTACACTATCGATGTTAAAAACCATCATTTAAACATTTACTCAAAACGGCTATATTGACCGTTTTTCAGTTAACTAAACATAATTAAAAAAATAGTTGATATCGGTCAATTTTTAATGAACAGTTAATTAAAATACTGTTCAAAATATATTATGATTTAATTAAGTTAAAGACAATTATAGAAAGAAAGTGAATTTTATGATTAAAAATAAAATATTAGCTACAACTTTATCCGCAAGTTTAATTGTCCCTCTTGCCACACCGATTTTTGAAAATGCAAAAGCCGCAAACGATACCGAAGACATCGGTAAAGGTGACGTTGAAATAATTAAAAGAACTGAAGATAAAACAAGTAATAAATGGGGTGTTACACAAAATATCCAATTTGATTTTGTTAAAGATAAGAAATATAACAAAGATGCCCTAATCCTTAAAATGCAAGGATTCATTAGTTCAAGGACAGCATATTATAACTATAAAGATACCAATCATATCAAATCAATGCGCTGGCCTTTTCAATATAATATCGGTTTGAAAACAAACGATCCTAATGTTTCATTGATAAACTATCTTCCTAAAAACAAAGTTGAAACTACTAACGTAAGTCAAACATTAGGCTATAATATTGGCGGTAATTTCAAAACTGCCCCTTCTATTGGTGGTAGTGGTTCATTCAATTACTCAAAATCAATTAGTTATACACAACAAAATTATGTAAGTGAAGTAGAACATCAAAACTCTAAGAGTATTTTATGGGGTGTTAAAGCTAATTCATTTGCCACACCAACAGGCCAAAAATCAGCTTTTGATAAAGATTTGTTTGTAGGATATAAACCACACAGTCCAAATCCTAGAGACTATTTCCTTCCAGATAACGATTTACCACCATTAGTACAAAGTGGTTTTAATCCGTCATTTATCGCAACAGTATCTCACGAAAAAGGTTCAGGTGATACGAGTGAGTTTGAAATCACATACGGTAGAAATATGGATGTAACACATGCAATTAAGAGAGCAACACACTATAGCAACAGTTATTTAGATGGTCATAGAATTCATAATGCATTTTTAAATAGAAATTATACTGTGAAATACGAGGTTAACTGGAAGACTCACGAAATAAAAGTGAAAGGATAGAGCAAATATGAAAATGAATAAATTAGTTAAATCATCCGTCATTACATCAATGGCATTGCTTTTACTTTCTAATTCTGCTGATGCTGTCGAAAAAATCACACCAGTTAGCGAAAAGAAAGTGGACAGCAGAGTTACTTTATACAAAACAACAGCTACATCTGACTCTGATAAATACCGTATTTCTCAAATTTTAACTTTCAATTTTATCAAAGATAAAAATTATGATAAAGATACTTTGGTACTAAAAGCTGCTGGTAATATTAACTCTGGTTATACACCTCCAAATCCTAAAGACTATGATTTTTCAAAATTATATTGGGGCGCAAAATACAATGTATCTATTAGTTCAGAGTCTAATGATTCAGTAAATGTAGTTGATTATGCACCTAAAAATCAAAATGAAGAATTCCAAGTTCAAAATACTTTAGGATATACATTTGGTGGTGACATTAGTATCTCAAATGGTATATCTGGCGGTCTGAATGGTAATACAGCATTTTCTGAAACAATTACTTATAAACAAGAAAGCTATAGAACAACATTAAGTAGAAATACAAATTATAAAAATGTTGGTTGGGGTGTTGAAGCACATAAAATTATGAATAACGGATGGGGTCCTTATGGACGTGATAGTTTTGACCCAACTTATGGCAATGAAATTTTCTTAAGTGGTAGACAAAGTAGTTCAAATGCTGGTCAAAATTTCATAGCACAACACCAAATGCCTTTATTATCAAGAAGTAACTTTAACCCAGAGTTTTTAAGTGTATTGTCACACAAACAAAATGGCGCTAAAAAATCTAAAATCAAAGTAACTTACCAACGCGAAATGGATTTATACCAAATTCGCTGGAACGGTTTCTTCTGGTCAGGCGCAAATTATAAAAACTTTAAAACTAGAACTTTCACATCAATATATGAAGTTGATTGGGAAAATCACACAGTAAAATTATTAGACAAAAAAGAAACTGAAGTTAATAAATAAGTAGTAAAAAAACGGTCGTCCAACCTAATTATGACGACCGTTTCTTATTTGCTATTCTAATAATGTAGCCATTCTTTTTCTCAAAGCTAGATACAATGGAATTGCCAAAATAATTGTGAATATAATACCAGGAATTGCGTTTAGCAATACCGCCCATACCGGTAAATTTAAAATGATTGATAACAATAGTCTAGATAATAAACTGCCCAAAACACTTGCTAAAACTAACGAAAGTACATTTATTTTCAATAAATAAACTACTAATATTGCAATTAATCTAAAGAATACAGATATTATCACATTGATTGGATTAAACACGCCGAGCATAAGTAAAATTACACTAGATAACAATCCACCTAAAAAATATTTTTTAATTCCAAAGAAAGCTAGTATCAATAATGCCACTGGTGCAGATAATTGAAAATCCAGTCCTGGTAAAATAGAAGGTATTTTCAAAACTGCTAAAATCGTTAATATTGCTGCAATTGCACTTATTTGCGTCATATCTTTTGATGTCATATTAAAACCTCTAACACTATTTATAATTAATTTGTTTTGGTGTACTTTCTAAAAATGATATGTAACTGTTCAAAACAAGATCATCATCAACAAAAATTATTCTGCCGCCATGTCTCGTATTAGCTTTCTTAATATTAAACAATCTATGATAGCCCAGTGCTCCTGTCGCAAAGTAGCCTGTCGTATACGTTAAGTCATCAGAGACACAAAGCTCCCCTTTTACATATGGCTTCGAGTTTATACATGAAGCGATAGCTAGAGCATCCTTCACTCTTTCACTCAAATCAGCTTTATTATTTATATCTTCAAACGAAAAATTTGTCACCCTTATCCCTCTATCACCAGCTGAATCTAAACGTTCCCCTGATGTCGCTGATATAATGATAGCACCAGTGTACACAATGCCATCCTCAATATAAGCCATTCCTTGTTTCAGCGCATATTCAGAAATACCACATTCCAATATTAAATTTTGAAGATTCGATTTATCATTTTCAATAATAGACAATGCTTTTATTTGTTGAATCGGTTCTATAATTTTTTGTATTTTTATATTTAGAAAATCTGGCTGGCCATTTTCGTGAAAAAATCCTTTATTATAAAATTTTTGAATGGTCTGTTCTATGTTTTCAAGTTCGCATATCGTTTCAGCACCACTAATATGAAGATTTTGATTACTAGAACGCATTTTAATACTATACATGACCATCACCTCAATCTTCTTGCTGTATGTAATACTTTAAATAAATCATCAATGTTTTGTTCTGTATGAAAAAACGATAACGATATTCTAAGCATTGGTTTTGATACCGTTGGATATCTTAAATAACTCACGAATATAAAATGATCCAGTAAACTTTGATATGTTTGTTGTGCCGCTTCTATGTCATCAAATTCAATAAACTTAATTGGCGAATACGTGCTAACATGATTGATATTAATCGATGTCATCATTTGATCAAAATACTCACTTAAATATCTCAATTTATCTCGTCGATTTTTAGCATTAATTAAGCTTTCAATGTTTCTTTTTATAAAATATAAATTATAAACTGGTAAGCTACTTGAGTAGATAAATGGTCTTCCATGATTAATAAGCATTTCTTTAGTGTCTCTATCACTCAAAATCACACCACCATACGCACCACATGCTTTTGATAAACTTGAAGTCAATATATCAACTTCCTTATAATTCGCGATATTTTCTAACCCTAGGCTATGTGAAACATCAAGTATCAACATTGCATGGTATTTACGCTTTAACGCTACCAATTGTTCAATATCAGCAACGTCGCCATTCGTTGAAAAGACACTATCAGAGATGATGATTTTTGGTATGTTTTGATCTGCAAATTGAACTAACTTATTTTCTAAATCTGCAATATCTAAATGCCTATATATCTTTTTTTCTAAGCCACTTAATTTAATACCATCAATTATACTTGCATGATTTTCTTGATCTGAAAACACTACACAATTTGTATTTTTGAAAATATTAAATAATGCTAGATTAGCATCGTATCCACTGTTTAAAATTGTACATGCACTGAATCCAAGCCAATGTCTCAACATTATTTCAATCTCATCATAGACAATTGAACTACCACTAATTAATCTTGAACTTGATAATTGAAAACTATACTGTCGCATAAACATTTCAAAATCGTCTTGATCAAATGCTAGCTGTCCCAATCCTAAATAATCATTTGAAGTGAAATTAACAAATCGTTCCTTATCAACTTCAATATATTGCCTATCTACATACCCTACTGATTTAAGCGATCGATACAATCCTCTCTGCTGTAACGAATCGAGTTGCTCTTGAAATATCATTCTTGCATTTCCTTATTTTCACAAGTTCCAAAATCAATTTCAAAGCCTAAATCGTTAATCATGTCATAATCCAATTGATTCGGCTGTCCACCCGTAATTAAATAATCGCCAACAAATATTGAATTCGCTGCCTTTAATGCTAGAGGCTGTAAAGAACGTAAATTCACTTCTCTACCCCCTGCAATACGAATTTCTTTTGTTGGGTTAATTAACCTAAATAATGCTACAATCCTCAAACATTTCATCGGTGTCAAATCATCCATACTTCCAAATTTTGTTCCTTTAATTGGATGTAAAAAGTTAATTGGAATACTGTCTGCATCCATTTCTTTTAATGCGAATGCCATATCAACGATGTCTTGATTTGATTCTCCCATCCCACATATCACACCCGAACACGGTGATATATTATTTGCTTTCATTAGCTCTATCGTATCTGTTCTATCTTTATAGCTATGCGTTGTCACAACATTATCATGATAATTTTCACTCGTATTAATATTGTGATTATATCTATCTACACCAGCTGACTTAAGCTTCTTTGCTTGTTCATCATTTGTTAATCCTAAGCATGCACATATTTTCAGTTGTGGATGTTGAGACTTGATCGTTCTTACTGTATTACTAATGTGATCAACTTCTTTATCACTTGGCCCTCTACCACTCATCACTATACAATATGTACCGATGTGATTGTCATTTGCCACTTTCGCACCATCAATAATTTGTTCTTCTGGAATTAAGGCGTATCTTTGCTTCTGTTTAATATCTCTAGATTGGCCGCAGTAACCACAGTTTTCAGGACATATTCCACTTTTGGCATTTAATATCATATTCAGTTTCACTTTTTTACCAAAATAATGCTTCCTTAAAATATATGCTTCATTTAATAAATCTAATGTGTCAATGTTCTTATCTTCATAAAGTTCTAATACTGCGTCTTTAGTTAATTGTTCCCCTTGTAATATGCGTTTAGCCAAATTCATATTAACACTTCCTATCTAATATGTTATGCACTGCCTTTTTAAAAATGCGTACCATTGTTTTCACTTCTTTATTTGACATACTTAACACTGGCACAAACGTAATGACATTTTCTAAATTTCTAATCATTAGCCCGTTTTCTTTACAATTACGTATAATTCGTTCAACTTTTTCAATTTCTAACGGCGCCTTACTTTCTTTATTTTCGACAAGTTCAACGCCAAACATTAATCCACGTCCTCTGACATCACCGATATTTGGATGTCGTTTAAGGGCATATAGTTGCTTCTCTAACGTTGTTGATGTTTTTTCAATTTGAGAAATTAAATTAAATTTCTCATACAGTTTTATATTTTCTAAAGCTACCGTACATACAATTTGATTTCCCGTATATGTATGTCCATGGAAAAAGGTATTCACACCATGCGAATCACTTAAAAATGCATCATATATTTTTTGAGATGTTAGCGTTACTGCAAGTGGTAAGTAACCTCCTGTAATTGCTTTTCCTAAGCACATAATATCGGGTTGAACATCTTCATGATTACATGCAAACATTTTTCCTGTTCTTCCAAAGCCGACAGCTACTTCGTCACAAATTAATAAAATATTATATTTGCGGCACAATTTTTCAACTTTTTTCAAAAAGCCTTTAGGATGAACAAATAAGCCTGTCGCACCTTGAATTAATGGTTCTAAAATAAATCCTGCTATTTCATCATTTCTATCAATTAATATTTGCTCGATATTCTGTAAAATCGCTGCCATCATTTCATCTTCTGTTTCGTAACTACTTCTGTATAATGACGGACTCTCTACTTGAATATTTTCAAATATTAAGTCTTTAAATATTTTATGAAATGTCTTAATACCACCAACACTTACCGCACCAATCGTATCACCGTGATATCCATGATTTAATGTAATGAATTTGTTTTTCTTCGCATATTTTTCTTTATCGATATTCTTCCAATATTGATATGCCATTTTTATTGCGATTTCAACAGCCGCACTACCTGTATCTGAATAAAATACTTTTCTAAGGTTGCTTGGTGTGATTTTGATTAATTTTTCGGCAAGTTCAATCGACGGAATATTAGACGACCCTAATAACGTGGAATGCGCAATTTTCTTTAATTGTTTTTTAATTACCTTATTCAAGTACTTATTATTATGACCGTGAACATTAACCCACAACGAAGCATAGCCATCTAAATATTTATTGCCATTCGTATCATAAAGGTAGCTACCTTTTCCTTTTTCAATAATGATTGCTTCTTCTTTACTATATACGCCCATTTGCGTAAACGGATGCCAAACATATTCTGAGTCTTTTTGTTTAAGTTCTTGTGTGTAATTCATTTTTAGCTCCTATTAATTGTTGTAAAAATTCTTCCGAAAAATCTTCGTATCTAGCGTGTTCGTTAAGCGTATAAACAGTTTTGTTAGTTAATTTTCCAATCGTAATTTGATTGTCTTTTTCAATGTAACTACCTGTATAACGATTCATAATTAAAAAGTTATTCGGAGATACATGGCGATCCATATAGTCTTGATGAACTATCGCATCACTGATAGCACCTAATTTTGACGGCAAGACACTAATGACACTATCTGCACAATCATTAATTAAATCTTTCGTCATATAGTTGCTTTCTTTACCTTCGTATAGTGGAACACCTATGCCTCCTGCACCTTCGATTAAGACAAAATCAAATTTTTCGTTTAAGGCAGACACTTTATCAAATACATCTTGTTTATTTAGGCAGGTTTGATTTGTCATTTTAAATGCTAAATGCGGCGAAACAGGTTGCTTAAATGTATAAAGTGAGGTTGTGTCATAACTTAAATCACATTCATTTTTAAACACTTCTAAATCCGGATACGTTCCATCCGCCAATTCTTCAGTTTGAAAAGGTTTAAAAATGCATACATCATAATCACATGCTTTTAATGCATGATACAAATGCTTTGTCACAAACGTTTTTCCTACATCTGTATTTGTACTTGTTATAAAAATTCTCATAAAAAATACGCCCTTCTTTTTTAATGTTAACTTTTATAATAAATAAGTTTACATTTAAGGCGCATGTTTTTCAAGAAACATAAATTTGAACTTGCTATTTATAACTATAAATTATGACAAAATCTTGATCTTACTTTTGAAAGGGTTCAACGTTTTTACTCAATTAGAAATCAAATATTACTTTAATAAATACGTGTATTTAAAGCAATGTTTACAAAGTTTATCAAAGGCGGTCAAACGACCTATATCACCTTCCAAATGATTCTACAACAGCAATATTACACTGATAAATTGAACATCTAAATACACCAAACCCCCTCACTATTTCAGTAGTGAGGGGGGGTATTTAGGTGTTGATTATTTGTCAGCTTTTTTATATCATTTTTCCACTTTTACATTTTATACTAAGTAATTATTTACAATTTCCAGCCTACTGACTTGGCTTTTAACTTTATAAAGTCTTGATACATTCCTGGTTTGCGAATTAATTCATCATGACTCCCTTTTTGAATTATTTCACCTTCGTTGAGCACTATAATCTGATTTGCATTTTTAATAGTTTCGAGTTTATGTGCAATTGTAATTACTGTTTTTCCTTTACTTAATTTATTGATTGCCGTTTGAATCAGCTGTTCATTTTCAGGGTCAATACTCGCAGTTGCTTCATCTAAAATAATTATTGGAGCATCTTTCAATATCGCCCTAGCAATAGATATCCTCTGCTTTTCTCCGCCAGATAAATTACTACCTTTTTCATTTAATATTGTTTGATATCCCTCAGGTAACGACATGATAAAGTCGTGACAACATGCTTGCTTCGCTGCATGAATTATTTCTTCTTTCGTTGCACCTGGATTGCCAAATAATATGTTATTTTCAATCGTATCATTAAATAAATACACCTTTTGAAATACAGCACTAATTTTCGACATTAACGTACTTAATGTCATATCTTTGATATCAACACCATCGATGCGAATACTTCCATCATCAATATCGTAAAAACGTAAAAGCAAATGACATAAAGTAGACTTCCCGCTTCCAGATGGACCGACGATAGCTGTTGAAGTGTTTGCAGCAATGTCAAAACTTATATCCTTTATCACTCGCTTGTCATCATATGAAAAATCCACATTTTGAAAAGCGATATTTTCATTTTTAATCGTTAAATTTTTCCCCTTCTCATCCAATTCTGGGGCATTTTTTATCTTTTCAATATCATCTATCGTTATATCTATCATTTCAAGTACGTGTGCTGCACTATTAATGTTTTCAACACTATCAAAAATTACAAATGAAAAAATTGAAATCATAATGAATGTAGGTAAATCAATAGTATTATGTATAAATAATAAGCATGCAACTAACACAATCAATATCGAAGTAACTTTCAAACTAAGTAAATGTAATAAATTGAATGGAATATATTTCATTTCGATTTTTGTATTAATGCGTTTACTTTCATTGACTGCTTGGTTAAAACTTTTAAGACTCGTATTTTCTTTCGCGAATGACTTTATTACTTGAATACCACGGATAACTTCTACCACTTTTTCAATCAATTGATTTTGAGCATAATGATATGCTGGCGCATTTTGTCGGCTCTTTCTTTCTAATAATTGAATCGCAAAAAATGATAGTAATACACCGATGCATGCTAATAATGCTACTTGCCACGAAACTACAAGCAGAGAAAATATGAGTACCGTAATTAATATGTATCCATTAACAACAACGTCCACCATTTTCATGGCAAAGTTTTCTAAAAAGGTTAAATCTGTAGTAACTATCGTTGTTAGCTCATTTGAATGATGCGAATTAAAATATCCTAAAGGAACGTTTTTTAATTTATCACCAATATTTAAACGTTCATTCGCACTCATTTCATAAGCAATACTCTCATGACTTCTGCTTTTGAAGTATGCTGTTATAAATCGACCCAGTACTAACAAAATCATGATAATTACAATATTTAAAATATCTTCTCCATAAATAGGTTTATGAGATACTACATTATTAAATATTTGTGCCGCTAAAAAAATAGGCAGTGCAATAAATATTGCATTTAAAAATGACATGATAAATCCGAAAATCATTCTTACTTTATATGGTCTTATCCAGTTTAAAATTTTAAATGTAATTTGAAACATATTTTACCTCCTTTTCTCATTAGTCTAATTATGTTCGGTATTGATTCCCCAGTCTTTTGTATACATATGCATATCCCACATTTTCTTGTAATTACCGTTTAATTTAAGCAATAAGTTATGTGATCCTTTTTCTAAAATTTGTTGTTTCCCTAAAACAATAATTTGATTTGCATGTTGAATTGTAGTTAAACGATGTGCGATAACAATCAATGTTTTATCTCGAGTCAACACATTTAATGCTTCTTGAATTTTTTGTTCGTTGTCTGGATCAACATAAGCAGTCGCTTCATCTAATACAATGATTGGCGCATCTTTTAATATCATTCTTGCAATAGTGACTCGTTGTTTTTCACCACCAGACAATTTATCTCCGACTGTACCAACATTCGTATCATATCCATCTGGCAACTTTTTAATAAACTCATGGCATTGTGCTAACTTGGCAGCTTTTTCAATCGCCTCATCCGTAGCTTCAGGATTACCTAATTTAATATTTTCTTTAAATGTAAGATTTAATAAAAAGTTATCTTGTCCAACAAAACCAACTAAATCGTTAAGTTGTTTCGATTCAATATCTTTTATATTTATGCCACCAATTGTAATTTCACCTGAAGTCACATCCCAATATCGTGAAATAAGCTTGGCAATGGTTGACTTACCACTACCAGATGCCCCGACTATTGCTGTGAAATTATTTTCTGGTACCGTAAATGATAAATGCTTAAAGACCAGATTCTCCTTATCATTGTTATATGAAAAGCCAACATTATTAAAAGCAATTTCATAATGTTGAGGCTTTTTGAATTGTGACGACAATACTAACTCATCTAAACTTAATATTTTATTTACTTCAGTTAATGCGTATTGTATAGACTTTAAATGATTTACATAATTAGTAAAATTCTTAATCGGTGCTACTACACCTAAAGATAATACGATACATAGGAAAAATTCCGCATAGTTTAATTGGTTGATAGATATCAAATACATGCCGACCGGTAAAACCCCTAAAAATGTTGAAGGTAATACACTCGTTCCTAAATTCATATATCCCCATGTATTTTTAAACCAATTCAAAGTATGAATCTTATAATTATCTACGGCATCTTTATATTTTTTATACGAACTTTGAGATTGATTAAATGTTTTGATTACCTCAATACCTTCGATATATTCTACAATGGCGCTATTCATATAATGATTCGACTGCATTTGTTCAGCATATGTCTCATTAAATCCAGACATAAGTTTTTTAAAGGCAAACAATGCAATTGGTATCGTTACTAATAAGGCGCAAGCCATACGCCAATCAATGATCATTATGTATAAAAAGATAGTAGCTGATAAGAGTAAGTTTCCAATCACTTCTGGAATCATATGTGCTAATGGCAATTCAATTGTTTCAACTTTATCGACAAATATATTTTTCAATTCTCCGATTTTTTTAGATTCCACTACACCTAAAGGGAGACGCATTAACTTTCGAGCTAACTTTTTTCGTATATGAGACAAAATCTCATAGGCCGTAATATGTGATAGCATCGTTGACGCTCCAAAGCAACACACTTGTGAAATATAAGCAATTAAAGATATAAAGATATAGAGCATAATCGAATTAATCGTATATGTATTGTTAATCATCATTAAAATAATTTTAAATACTGCCCAATAAGGAACTAACCCAGAAAAGACACTGATAATAGATAACAAAATTGATAACATAATTTTCCATTTACTATCAGAAGCAAACCCGCTGAGTATCTTTATCCAATTTATCTGATTGTTCATCGTATATGTAACTCCTTTCAATTAATAATCTAAATTAAGCCGCTTATATTATTTATTTCACTGAATGATATACAAAATATAAATTTGTTATTTGTTAAAAATTAACACTTATTACAAGTACATCATATATCAGTTGATAACGATTATCAATATCATATGAATTTGTGACACATTTCTTTTAAAATTCACAAGGGTGTGGTACAGATATGATAAAGAACCGCTAATGATCTATTATGTAGTGTTTTTTTATCATTGGCCTCAGCTAATGCGTACTTAAAA
This sequence comes from Staphylococcus argenteus, assembly GCF_000236925.1. Classification (NCBI taxonomy): domain Bacteria; kingdom Bacillati; phylum Bacillota; class Bacilli; order Caryophanales; family Staphylococcaceae; genus Staphylococcus; species Staphylococcus argenteus. The sequence goes on from NC_016941.1 coordinate 2,440,617, forward strand.
AATAGGAATACATGAGTAAAGCTCATGCATAAGAAATACTAATTTCTAAAGAAAAAAATGTTTCTTTATCTTTTTGAAATTCTCTCTGTTGGGGCCCGCCAACTTGCACATTATTGTAAGCTGACTTTCCGCCAGCTTCTGTATTGGGCCCCACCCCAACTTGCATTGCCCGTAGAAATTGGGGGTCCAATTTCTCTCTGTTGGGGCCCTGAGTATAGCCTTGTAGAGTCTAGTACATTGATTTGTATCCCAATGTCCCTATAATTGATTATTCGCTTTATCTAATGATCCTATGACTCAACTATTAAATCATTTTTCGAAATACTTAATTCTAATATAATTAAATTCATTTATTGTAATATTGCAAAAATACATTGCACACCTTGTTCATCAATGCTATAATTAGTTACATAATAAATTGAACATCTAAATACACCAAATCCCCTCACTACTGCCATAGTGAGGGGATTTATTTAGGTGTTGGTTATTTGTCACCTTTTTTATTGTTGCGCGTTCGTAACCAATGTGCAAAAAACGCAACAAGACAGCCGCTTATAGCTGTAGTCATGATGTTAATCAATAAATTGAACATCCGTCATACACCTCCTCTCCGCGTTAAAGTAACGCCCGAGATGTTAGGCGACCAATATATTATATCATTTTTTTATTATATTCCACACAATATTAAAGCTCGCGTAAAGTGTTTTTTTAGTAGTTTACGCTACTTTAATTGCTATCTTTTAAAATCCATTTAGATAATACAAATGTGATGGGTATCGTAATAATTAAACCTGCAAATGGCGCAATTTCCGCTGGCAAATTTAGCCAGGATACAAAAACATATAATAAAACTGTTTGTAAGCTTACGTTGACAAGCTGTGTAATTGGAAAACTAATGAACTTTCTCCAAGTAGGTTTTACTCTATAAACAAAATAACAATTCAAATAATAAGAAATCACAAAAGCAATGATAAACCCAGTAATATGACTAATCATATATTCAATGTGCAATAACTTTAACAGCAATAAATAGACAATATAATAATTCAACGTATTAATACCGCCGACAATGATAAATTTTAAAATTTCAGCATGCGTTTGTGTTAGTTTCATATGTGTAACTCCTCAACATCAAAATATATGTATAACTACGTTCTCCAACATACTCGAAAATGCGTGCCAATCCGCTTCTCTTCAAAAATGCTTACTTCAATTTTTATACCCTTTCACAGCAAATTTAGTCTCTTTCCTCTCATCCTTATACGCCATTATAATATAACTGACTTACCACGCGACTTATTAACGCTATAGAGATTGCTTTAGTTCAGGAGTAATTTTATATACAATAAGAGCGACAACAGTAATGAGAGGATGTCTACTATGCAATTACGAAAAATTGTCATCGCTCCTGACTCATTTAAGGAAAGTATGACCGCACAGCAAATTGGCAATATTATAAAACAGGCATTTACTAACATTTATGGAAACACCATTCACTATGATATCATTCCGATGGCAGATGGAGGTGAAGGTACTACAGATGCTTTAATGCATGCAACTGGCGCCACTAAACATACTGTGATCGTTAATGATCCATTAATGCGACCTATTGAAGCATGTTATGCACGTGCTGATGAACAACAAATTGCAATTATTGAAATGGCGGCAGCATCAGGTTTGAATTTATTAGAAAAAGAGGAACGTAATCCTTTATATACATCATCATATGGTACTGGCGAATTAATTAAAGATGCATTAAATCATGGTGCTAAGACGATTATTTTAGGAATTGGTGGCAGTGCGATAAATGACGGTGGCACAGGCATGCTAAGTGCATTGGGCGTGCAGTTTACTGATGTAAACGGGGAATTATTACGGATGAATGGTAAAAACCTTGCTCATATTGCACAAATTGATACAACCAATTTGGACTCAAGACTAAAAGAAGTAACATTTAAAGTAGCATGTGATGTTACTAACCCATTACTAGGTGAACACGGCGCTACCTATATTTATGGCCCTCAAAAAGGCGCGGATACGAAGATGATACCAAAGTTGGATTTCGCAATGTCGCATTATCATGATAAGATAAAATTATGTACAGGAAAATCTGTTAATCAAGTACCAGGTTCTGGTGCAGCTGGAGGTATGGGTGCTGCATTATTAGCTTTCTTCGACACAACATTAACAAAAGGAATTGATATCGTCTTTGACATTACAAATTTTCATCAAAGAATTAAAGATGCAGATCTCATTATTACCGGAGAAGGTCGAATGGATTATCAAACTATTTTTGGTAAGACACCCGTAGGCGTTGCATTAGCTGCTAAACAACATCATATTCCTGTCATCGCAATTTGTGGCAGTCTAGGTGAAAATTATCAAAGTGTTTATGATTACGGTATTGATAGTGTTTTTTCTATTATTTCTTCCCCTAGCTCATTAGGAAACATCTTGCAAAATAGTGAACAAAATTTGTTAAATACTGCAACTGACATTGCCCGTATTTTAAAATTGCGATAATGTCAAAGTATCATACTAAACATACTTAAGCAGTTAAAATCTGGATGAGGTGAAACCCATGAAAAGAACTGATAAATATCGTGATTCTTATCAATATGACAACCAAAATCAACAACATCGCCGTCAATCTGAAGACGCATCGTATAGACAACAAAATGCTAAAAACAATCCCGAGGAACATCCTGAGCGTTATTATAACGGTAGAGATTATCGTAGAGAACAAATGCTCGAAGAAGAAAATGAAAAATCTCGTCGCTCAAAAAAATGGTTATACGTTATTATTGCCATTCTATTAATTGTAGTCGCTATTTTTGTTACACGCGCTTTATTTAACAATGATAGCGATAAAGTTAGCAATGATCCTAAAGTTTCTCAAAATTATAAAAAGCAAGTTGAAAATCAAGATGGTCAGATCAACAAAGATGTAGATAATGCTAAAGACAACATTAAAAACAACCAAAATACTGACGGTCTTATCAAAAGTTTACAAAACCAAATCGACAGTTTAAAGCAACAAGAGCAAAACAAAGCAGACTCTAAACTGACACAATATTATCAAGAGCAAATCAACAAATTAAAAGAAGCAAACAATGCCCTCAAAAACAATGAAAATCAAGGCAAAATCGAAAGCATGTTAAATGACATTAATACAAAATTCGATAGTATTAAATCAAAATTAGACAGCTTATTTAAAGACGACAATAGTGGCGGTAATTAATTATTACGATTTCCACTAAGAATATTAAGCAATTAAGTCCTATACTTTAGCCGTATCATAACTAGATTAGTGATGATACATTGCGAGTATAGGGCTTTTTATATAAACTTGTATTCTAACTACATACAAATCTACACAAAACGTTTATACTTTAACGTAATTATAAAAAATAAGGAGACGGATTATGCAATCTTCGAATTCCAAAACGAAACAGTTTTCATTTTTATTGTTAATCACGTTAGGTGTCATGACAGCATTTGGCCCTCTAACTATAGATATGTTTGTACCATCATTACCTAAAGTGCAAAGTGATTTTGGTTCTACTACATCAGAAATTCAATTAACTCTATCATTCACAATGATTGGTCTAGCACTTGGACAATTTATTTTTGGTCCGTTATCTGATGCCTTTGGCCGCAAACGTATTGCTGTGTCTATTTTAATTATTTTCATCTTGGCATCTGGTTTATCTATGTTCGTTACACAATTACCTCTATTTTTAACTTTGCGCTTAATACAAGGTTTAACTGGCGGAGGTGTTATCGTTATTGCCAAAGCATCTGCCGGAGATAAATTTAATGGTAATGCTCTTGCAAAATTTTTAGCATCATTAATGGTAGTCAATGGCATTATCACTATACTTGCACCTTTAGCAGGTGGATTGGCTTTATCTGTAGCAACATGGCGCTCAATTTTTACAATTTTAACGATTGTTTCATTAATTATCTTAATTGGTGTTGCATCTCAGTTACCAAAGACACCTAAAGAAGAATTAAAGCAAGTTAACTTTAGTAGTGTAATTAAAGATTTCGGTAGCCTTTTGAAAAAGCCAGCATTTATAATTCCAATGCTTTTACAAGGCTTAACATATGTGATGCTTTTCAGTTATTCATCAGCATCTCCATTTATTACCCAGAAAATGTATCATATGACACCACAACAATTTAGTATTATGTTTGCTGTTAACGGTGTAGGACTCATTGTTGTCAGTCAAATAGTGGCACTATTAGTTGAAAAATTACACCGTCATATTTTATTGATTATTTTAACTGTTATACAAGTCGCTGGTGTCGCTTTAATTATCTTGACGCTTGTATTCCATTTACCACTTTGGGTATTGTTAGTCGCTTTCTTCTTAAATGTATGTCCAGTAACTTCAATTGGACCTTTAGGTTTTACGATGGCTATGGAAGAACGTACAGGTGGCAGTGGTAACGCATCAAGTCTACTTGGCTTATTCCAATTTATTTTAGGTGGCATTATTGCACCTTTAGTTGGTTTAAAAGGCGAATTTAATACGTCACCCTATATGATTATTATTTTTATTACCGCCGTTTTATTGGTGAGTCTGCAAGTCATTTACTTTAAAATGATTAAAAAGCAACATTCCGCATAATATGTATGTATAAATAGAACCCCAACATAGACATAAGGTCTTTGAAGGGGTTCTAAAATTTTATTTAGTACTAATAACATTCAAACAATCTAGAAATGTGGAACCTATATATTTATTATTCATTTATCGGCATCCATAGTTCCGTAATATACTGTTCACTCGATGTATCTCCTTCTTGATAATATTCAAAAAATGGTGCTTCTCTAATATTATCACCATGATATTTATGAATATAATTATGCACTTCTTCCATTTTTAGTTGCACAGCATCAGGAACTACACCTTGTGCTTCAAAAACAAAATAAGTTGAACTTGGTAAAGTTGTTAATTCAAAATCATCAGAGACTGAACAATTGTCTATAGTCACAGTAACTGCTATCATGTAAGACATTTTCCCATCAAGTTCTGGTATACAAATACCTAGCAAACCATCTAAATCACCATTATTAGATGCTTGTAACTTTGAAATCGTTCCTTCTGCAAAACATGTTCCCCAAAAATCTGCAATATGTTGTTGTGCTTCACGCCCATTTTCATATGATTTCTTAATTCCCAGCAAAGTTAATTTAGGCAGTTTTATTGTTTTATATTTCATAGAATTCCATCTCCACTTTATTTTTATAATGCCAAACAAATTGATATGACATTTCAAACTTACGATATATAATTATAATTAATATTTACAGAACAAAGGCGAGGATTACATTATGAACCGAAAAATTTTACCAGTTAAACCTATCAGTCAACTATTCCCAATTCCAATGGTTATGGGTTGCGAAGGTGTATCGGCCGCTATGATGTTGCAATATAATAATCAACATATCCCTGCAACAGAAATTATGAAAAATTGGCCTACACACCCGAATAATCCTCATAAAGGATATGTTGGTCATCACTTATTTATTAAGCTTGGCAACTATCATCAAACTATTTTCCCTGAAGCATATGTACCATTTTTACAACAATATAACCCAAATATCGTAGACGGAACTGGTAAATCACTAGATGACCTCAAAAAAATTATCGATCAAGGTCAACCTGTGTTAATTTATCACACAAACCTTGGCTCAAAGCCTTTACTACGTGTATTTCGTTTCGATAACAAACCAGCAAAACAAGTATCCAATATACATGTTACGTTATTAATCGGTTATGACGATCATTACTATTATTATATTGATCCACTTTGGAGTCATATTCGACGTGGTCTCGTACTACCTGCTATTTTCCCTAACCGTAAACAAATTATTAAAATTCGTAAAGAAAAAATGGAATATAGTTTTAATTCACCAGGTAGAAAATGTATTTATGTACAACCTCATTCATATACAATCGTAAACAACCAACAAAATACTCATACATAATTAACGTTATATGTATGAGTGGAACAGAAATGATAGAGAACCATTAATGATTTATTATGTAGTGGTTCTTGGGAGTGGGACAGAAATGATATTTTCACAAAATTTATTTCGTTGTCCCACCCCAACTTGCACATTAATGTAAGCTGACTTTCCGTCACCTTCTATGTTGGGGCCCCGCCGGCAAGGTTGACTAGAATTGAAAAAAGCTTGTTGCAAGCGCATTTTCATTCAGTCAACTACTGCCAATATAATATTATAGAGCTTAGGACATTGTTTTATGTCCCAAGCTCACTTAAAAATAAGAATACATGAGTAAAACTCATGCATAAGAAATACTAATTTCTAAAGAAAAAGTATTTCTTATGTTTTGGGCCCCAACAAAGAGAATTGAAAAAGCTTGTTACAAGCGCATTTTCTTTTAGTAACGACTGCCAATATAACATTGTAAAGTCTAGGACATTTTGAAATGTTCCCTTCAAAGTAGACATTGAGATAATGAAAACTTTGAAGGGAGCATTTTGTCTTAGACGCATTTTATATTTCAAGTATTTGCATTGTTTCATTTATTTCCTGGTAAATATCTTCAGTGCGCCATTGTCTAGGATAACCTAAACATGGACAAACAAAATGCCTACCTTTTTCAATCAAATTTTTTCTAAAATGAACATGTCCCATCACACTATATGAAATATCAAATAAATTGTATAAATCATTAAAATCACTTGTCCCAATATAAGCATTGTAAAAATCAAATATACGATGTGGCGTTGGGACAATAAATTCAGCATGAGTCACGACATGCGTAACTAATATGATTCGACGCGCTCCAACTTTCTGTATATCTTTCCTTACTTGTGTTGCCGCTTGTTTGGATAGTTGTTGATCAGATATCCCCCACGAAACCCGTTCTTTATCTTGCCATGTCGCACCGTAATACTTACCCTTTTGTAACTGTTCTAATGAAAATCGTTTCGCAGCATAGCTATAATCATACCAAGCAGTGTGTCCAACAATCGCCCACTCATCATTAATAATATACGGATGTTCAACCAAGCATTGTGACATACATTTGTAACTATCCCATATTTCTTGTGTCGATGTGTCCTCCGTATTCCATAAATCGTGGTTCCCCGGAACAAAACGTACTAATGTATCTAAATTTTGCGTTAATTGCTCAATAAAATGACTAGTCAATTTAAAATCATTCGAAATATCTCCTGCAATCAACAAGATATCTATATTTTTACTTTTAACAACTTCTATTAAAGTTTTTAAGTAATCCAATGGCTTTAATCGATTATGGCGATCAATATGTAAATCAGCAATAACACCTATCTTCATACCCATACCTTCTTTTCATAAATTGAAATGACATTCATTATGTCACAAGACAACGCGGATTGATACAAAATAGCTTAATTCTCGATGACTATTTATATTTTTGCATTATAACTTATATCTTTTCACAAACTTGATAAGTTTTAGTTATCATAACTAGACATATCAAATGTTTTTTCTTATATTTAAAAAAATAATTGCTTTATTTAATGGATTTCTTTAGTATTTATAAATAAGAAAACGCTTACACACAACTTTTTTTATTTGCTTTATCCTGAGGAGGAAAAATATGGCAAGAAAATTGCATAGAGAGTTGAATAACAGACACATCCAATTGATAGCAATTGGGGGCGCAATTGGAACTGGGTTGTTCTTAGGATCAGGTCAAACGATATCTTTAACTGGTCCATCACTGTTATTCACATACATGATTATTGGGGTTGTATTATTCGCTTTTATGCGTGCATTAGGCGAATTGTTGTTGAGCAATACAAGATTTAATTCATTTGTTGATATTGCAAATGAATATTTGGGACCATTTGGTGGCTTTGTCATTGGCTGGACATATTGGTTATGTTGGATTGTTTCAAGTATGTCTGACTTAACTGCCATGGGACAATATTTTGCCTTTTGGTATCCACAAGTACCTAACTGGATTACTGTGCTCTTTATTGTTTTAATTTTAATAAGTTTCAACTTATTAGGTGCCAGATTATTTGGTGAATTAGAGTTTTGGTTCTCTATTATTAAAGTTGTTACCATTATTGCGATGGTTATCGTCGGACTTGTACTTATCTTTTTCTCATTTAAAACACATTATGGACATGCATCATTCACAAACTTAGTCAGCCATGGTGGTATGTTCCCCGGAGGAACGTTTGGTTTCTTAATGTCATTCCAAATTGCTGTATATTCATTCATTGGTATTGAGTTAATTGGTGTAACTGCCGGAGAAACGAAAGATCCAGAAAAAACATTACCAAAAGCAATTAACAATGTACCTATTCGTATATTATTATTCTATATTGGTGGTCTTTTAGTAATCATGTCAGTTATCCCATGGAATGATATCGATCCAGATAGCAGCCCATTCGTTAAACTATTCACTTTAATTGGTGTACCTTTTGCCGCTGGTGTCGTCAACTTTGTCGTACTAACTGCAGCTGCGTCAGCAACAAATAGTGGTATTTATTCAAATAGTCGAATATTATTTGGTTTATCACAACAAGGATTAGGTCCTAAAGTTTTAAATAAAACAAACAGTCACGGTGTACCATACTTATCTATGTTTGTATCATCTTTCGCATTACTTATTGCAGCATTGTTAAACTACATTTTTCCTAATGCGATTCAACTATTCATATACGTTACAACACTATCAACGGTACTATTTTTAGTGGTATGGGCGATGATCATTGTTGCTTATATTATGTATCTGAAAAAGCATCCTGAGGCACATAAAAATAGTAAATTCAAGTTAATTGGTGGTAAACCGATTGCCTATATTATTTTGGCATTCTTCTTCTTTGTATTCATCTTACTATTCTTTAGTGATGAGACAAGAGCAGCCATCTATATTTCGCCGTTCTGGTTTATATTCTTAATCTTTTTCTACAAAAAATATAAAGCGAATGCCGAAAAATTAGCTGAAGAACAGCGTCAAATAGATAGCGGTCATTTCAGATATGATAATAAATAAGGTAGTTATAGAGCTCTAGTATTTATTCAATGAATGCTAGAGTTTTTTATATTAAGAAAATTTTAGTGGAAATAACATCTCTTTTTTTAATAAGTCTATGTCAATATGCCTTAAAAATGATAAAATATTAACTATTAAAATTTTGAGGAGTGTACTATGGCGTTATTAGAAGCTTTTTTAATATTTATCTTTGCTGTCATTATCAGTTCAATCATTAATAATCGTTTCCCACAAATCCCTACTGCGTTTATTCAAATCGCACTAGGTGCTATCGTATTTTTAATTCCGATAGATGTTGATTTCCAATTTAATTCAGAAGTATTCATGTTCGCCGTTATCGCACCACTTCTATTTGTTGAAGGCACCCATGTGTCACGTACAAAATTATTAGAATATCGTAAACCTATATTACTAATGTCAATGGCACTTGTATTTGCAACTGTTGTAGGTGTAGGCTACTTTATACATTGGATTTGGCCAGCATTACCTATGCCAGCTGCCTTTGCAATAGCTGCTATACTATGTCCAACTGATGCCGTTGCAGTATCAGCGATTACACGTGGAAAGTTGTTACCAAAAGGCTCAATGACGATTCTTGAAGGAGAATCTCTTCTCAATGATGCAGCAGGTATCATTTCTTTCAAAATTGCCGTTACAGCATTAGTAACAGGGACTTTCTCATTATTCCAAGCTGTTGAGCAATTTATTATTTCAACTGTATTAGGTGTATTGATTGGGGCAATCATTGGTTTTGTCATCGTAAGAGTTCGTGTAGACTTAACTGCAAATAAAGGTTTAAAAGATAATAACACATTAACATTCATTCAATTATTAACGCCATTTGTCGTTTACTTTTTAGCAGAACAAGTTCATGCTTCAGGGATTATTGCAGTCGTTGTAACTGGCCTTATTCATGGTTTAGAACGCGATCGTTTAATTAAAGCGCAAACAGAACTTCAAATGAATTACCATCAAATTTGGAATACATTTAGTTATGCACTAAACGGTTTTGTATTCGTTGTATTAGGCTTTATGATTCCTACTGTTGTTATTGATATTATCAAAACAGAACCTGAAAACTTTTCATTTTTAATTTTAATTACTGTGTTAATCGCATTGGCCATTTATGTTTGTCGATTTGCCTGGGTTTATTTCTGGTACAAAGATTTTTATTTCCCGAAAAATATTCAATCATATCTAGATGATGATCATGATTCACATGAAACACCACCCTCTCGTGGACGTTACGCTTTCATCATGACTATGTGTGGTATTCATGGAACAATTTCATTATCTATGGCATTAACGTTACCTTTCATCATTACAAATGGACAAGCATTTGAATATCGTAATGACTTATTATTTATCGCTTCACTCATGGTATTAATCAGCTTAGTCTTAGCGCAAATTGTATTACCTTTAATTACACCCGCTATTCAAGAAGATTCATTTAAAGGTATGACATACCAATCTGCCAAAATTTTCATTGTTCAAAAAGTAATTGAACACTTTAATAATGAAAGCAAAAAAGATAAAAACAATACGAATTATCGTCCAGTATTAAATCAATACTTCGGTGAATTGTTATTTTTATTAAATTCAGAACCTGAAAATAAAAATACGAAAGAACTGAAACGTTTAGAAGATATAGCAAAGAATATAGAAACATCAACACTTGAACGATTAATTGAAAAAGGTAAAGCGACATCTCAAGATATTAAAAATTATCATGATATCGTTGAACTCACTGAAACTCATCGAACATCATCAATTATTGAAAAATTTTCTAACTTCTTTAAAATGTTTTGGTTGCGTCTTAAAACATTTAAACACAACAAAGCTATTGATAGAGAAACAAAAGCACAAGAATATGAAAATGCCTTTAAAGATGTTCAAAAAATGATGCGTATTGTTAACCATAATATTATTTTACGCTTAAAAGAAGAGCAGAATAGTACAAATGTACTTGAAGTAAGTTTAGTCATCAACCATTATTATGATATGAGTCGCTCATTAAAATGGCGTGCACAACGTCGCAAAGAACGTCAAGAAAATCGTAATCAAATAATTCCACAAGCTATTTTTCATAATCACAAATTGGAAGCATTGTATTTACAACGTAATCTTTTAGATGAACTTATTCGTCGTAACAAAATTAACAATGTTGTTGCCGCGCAAATACGCGAGAACATCAACTATAATGAAATCGTCTTAGCCCTACAGTCCAAAAACTAAATAAGATACTAAAACACCCGCTCATATGAGAAAATGTCATGATCATCTCATATGAGCGGGTGTTATTATGTTCATATTATTTTTTAAGTTTAAATGGAATCGTACATACGTTAACATTCTTTTGGTAAATCAAATACAATTTCATACGCAAACTTGTTTGATTGTGTAATAAATTGTGCCAACGCTTCTTCGTAATAAACTCCGGAATCACTACTGTAATCATATAGTTTTGATCATTTGCTTTACGGTTAATCTTATCAATAAAGCGAGAAATCGGACGTATAATACTACGATATTCTGAATGTAAAATAACTAATCTTACATCAGGGAAATGTCGTTTCCATTTTTCTTGGAATGCCTTTTCATCCTCATCGCCAAATGATACATGTACAGCAATCACATCATTATTTGCGAGCATCTGTGCATAATAAATCGATTTGTCTACTGCTGTAGTAATACTCGTAATTGGCACAATCGCTAAGTTACGATCTACTACTTCAACATTATGAACATCTATATCTGAACGAAGTTGCTCTGCAATGTCGCGATAATGTTTGTTAATTTTCAAGAAGAAAATCACCACGAATGGTAAGAATATAAGTATCGGCCATACTTGGCTAAATTTAGTTATGAGTAAAATCATAAAAACAATAAATGTTACGATACCACCGAGTAAATTCACTGATAACTTACTCACCCAATTCTTCGGACGTTCATGTATCCACTTAATAACCATTCCAAATTGTGCTAATGTAAATGGAATAAATACACCTACAGCATACAATGGAATTAAATTTTCAGTCATACCATCAAATACAATGATTAAAATTATAGCTAGAACGCCTAAAATAATAATTGAATTGGAGTAACCTAATCGATCTCCTCGAACGGTAAACATTCTTGGCATATATTTATCTTTTGACATTGACGCAGCTAACATTGGAAATGCTGTAAATCCAGTATTCGCCGCTAACACTAAAATCATTACAGTGGTAGCCTGTACAAAATAGAAGGCAGCATTATCACCAAAAATTTGCATTGCTAATTGTGATAAAACTGTCGTTTCAGTTTGTGGCATAATACCATATACATAAGCTAAACCTACAATCCCTACTAATAAAAACGCTAAAATTGAACCCATAGCAATTAGCGTTTTCACAGCATTTTTGGCACTTGGCTCTCTAAAATTCGTTACTGCATTTGAAATAGCTTCAACACCGGTTAATGATGAAGCCCCTGAAGAAAATGCTTTTAATAATAAGAATAATGTAACACCAGGTACCGCTGTTCCTACAGACGCATGCATATGTGGTTGAATATCACCAGTTGCAACGCGAATCGTTCCGATTAATATAAGTATTACTAACCCTATAATAAATAAATAAACCGGATAAGAAAGTACTGTTGCGGATTCTGTTAATCCACGTAAATTTAATATTAAAATAAAAAGCACAAGTAAACATGCAATTAAAACTTTATGGTCATATAAACTTGGGAATGCTGCAACAAATGCATCTGCACCAGACGATATACTAACTGCAACAGTCAATATATAATCAACTAATAATGATCCGCCTGCAAGTAAGCCCCACTTTTCTCCTAAATTCGTCTTCGACACCATATAAGCGCCGCCACCTTTAGGATAAGCATAAATTACCTGTCGATACGACATAATTAATGCAGCCAATAAAATAAGAACTGCACCGGCAATCGGCAATGTATACCAAGTCGCAACTGCACCTACTACAGACAATGTGATTAGTATTTGTTCCGGCCCATACGCAACTGAAGACAATGCATCTGACGAAAGAATCGCTAACCCTTTAAACTTTGAGATTTTTTCGTCTTTTAATTCTCTGTTTTTTTTAGGTTGCCCTATAATAAGTCTTTTAAATTGATTGAACATAATCTCCTAATCCTTTTTATACTTTTTGATGGATATCACTATACGCTTATCTTGTCGAAAAGTATAGTGCGTTTATTGATATTTCGAATGTAATTATACACTTATCGAGCTATATTGCATCGAAAAATATTGTAAATATACATCCTAAGTCAACAATTTGCTCTGAACTGTTATAATAAAATATAATTCAATACATATTAGGAAAACCATTATCAAATGAGGATACATTTATGACTATAAAAAAACTCTATATTCTATCTATCTCATTCATTATTCTAGTCGCGATATCCGTTATCATTTTCTTGTCAATTCACAGTAACACAAAGACGCAACTAACAAATGATTCACAGAAACAAATTGATACAATTATTCGTCACGATTTACAGCAAGGTCATATACCAGGTGCTTCTGTATTAATTATAAAAAATGGTAAAGTCTTTTTAAATAAAGGTTACGGCTATCAAAATATTGAGAAAAAAATAAATGCAACACCATCAACGAAATATGAAATTGCTTCTAATACAAAAGCATTTACAGGACTGGCAATTTTAAAATTAGCACAACAAAATAAATTAAACTTAGATGATCCAGTTTCAAAATATGTCCCTCATTTTAAAATGAAATATGACGGTCAAAATGAAGACATCACGATCAAACAACTTTTAGCTCAAACAAGTGGTATTCCTAGTAATATAACGAGCGAAGATTCTGTTACTAGTAAACGAAATCAATTAACAGATGTGGCGAGTGCTATTATGGGAGACGAACTTCACCATAAGCCAGGCGAGGAATTTGAATACTCAAATATGAATTATGATCTATTAGGCTTAGTCATCCAAAATGTCACAAAGCAATCATATACACAATATATGACAGACCATTGGCTTAAACCACTTCATATGACACACACGACATTTAAACAAACAAATGATAAATCTAAGCATGATGCTATTGGATATGAATTACAAGGTTCGAGCCCTGTTGTCTCAAAGCCTGAGTTTAATCATTGGGATACACCTTCTGCTTATATGATGACTTCGACAGAAGATTTGGAGCATTGGATTAAATTTCAACTTAATCCACCTGATAAATATAAGCAGTTAGTTCAGCAATCTCATAAAAATTTATCATCAACTATTGGTGAACCTAACGCTAATGCCTATGCATCTGGTTGGTTTACAAATACTGATGAAGATTTAGTCTTTCATTCCGGTACGTTAGATAACTTTTCATCATTTATTTTACTCAATCCAAAAAAATCATACGGTATTGTCGTACTAGCTAATTTAAATTCTGACTATGTGCCTAAGTTAGTTGAACATCTTAATACACAAATAGTTAACAACACACACTATACTACTGTTGCTTCAACGCTGAATCATTATAAAGGACAATTCAATATTGTGACGGCTGTTATGACAACATTTATATTGTTAGCATTTTTATTTACGACCTATCGTGGTTGGCAAATGCGCCATGGCCAAATTCTTTTGCGTAGGTCAAAACGGATTGCTGTATTGAGTTGGTTATCATTATGCATATGTATTGCTTTAGCAGTAGCGCTTTATGCAATGCCATATTTAATTTTAGGTAGCAATAATTGGTCTTTTGTACTGACTTGGTTACCAATAGAAATTAAATTAGCACTAATTACAACATTAATTGCATTATTCAGTACATTAATTGTAATTCTGTTATTCCTTCATACAAAGATAACGAAGACATAATAAAAAGACTTGTTCGAACCGTGCGTTTGATAATATATCATCCACAATTCGACCAAGTCTTTATTTTTATATATTAAACGAAAAAATGATTATTTAATTGGATTCATGCCGTCTTTCCATGTTTTATAAATTAAAGTGCCACCTTGTGCTTTGAACTTATCATTACTCACACCACGCTCAAATGGTTGTGCAGGTTGAATATCAATACTTGGTTCAACACCTAGTTGCGCTTTATACCATTCTGCAAATTCAGATCCTTTTACAGGTTCATCATCAGCAACATTGT